>NZ_JAQJCJ010000012.1:0-225984 GCF_030182485.1 Rhizobium atlanticum | reverse complement strand
TGGTCCCTGCTACACATCAAAGCCATTCGGCCAAGCTTGTCGCGACAACGGCCTCAAGCACGTTCGCACCAGACCATATACGCCTAAAACCAACGGAAAGGCCGAACGCTTCATCCAGACCGCCCTCAGAGAGTGGGCCTACGCCGTCGCCTATCCCAACTCGGACATGCGCGCCGCCGAACTGCCACGATGGCTTCATCGCTACAATTGGCACAGGCCTCACGGAAGTCTAAACTCAAAACCACCAATCACTAGGCTCGCTCTTACCCAGGACAACCTGTTGAGGCTCCACATCTAGAGCCGCATGCAGCGCACCTCAGGCAATGCGACTTGCATCACCGTGATGCCGGGACAGGATCCTGTAAAGCTCCGTCAAGCTGTCTGGACCTGGCCGTTCGGCCCCTTCACCACCGGCCAGACGCCAGAGACGCTCCACATTGAGGTCCTGAGTAGCTTGCGCAAGTTCGTCGTTGAGCGAGCGAACGACGTGTGCCGATTGACGCATCGCAACGAGGTTCTGACGAGCGCGCCGAAGAGGAGGAGAATGATGCCGACAACGCCGAGAGCAAACGCCGCGAACTGACGATCATCAAGAAGGAATACGCCGCTGCGAACAGTCGCCATAAAAAAAGCGGCATAGCTCATCAGATAGTTAAGCCAATCTTCCATAGCGAGCTCTCTCCCGCAGCGGCTCAATATCTTGGCTTATGCAAAGAAATCTAGAAATTGCCGTCGTTATCAACGCCGCTGAAAATACGTCGGAATTTGTACCGATCTATTAATTAAGGTCGAAGCCGCGATGGATCGTAATCCGCAAGTTTGGCCCTTCGATTCCGCCGAAGACGTTAAACACAGCCAACAGTGAGAGAAAGAATGAATAGAAGACGCTTCCTCGCCTCCGTTCCGCTCGCCCTGTTATACGCGCGCGCGGGTCAGGCTTTGGCGCAGGTGCCGCCGTCCGCGGGGCTGCGCGCCCTTGCCGACAGAAAATCGTTTCGATTCGGTTCGGCGATCGACCCGGCGGATGTCGGCAGTCCGATTGCGTCGCAGATATACATCGATAACGTCAATTCGATAACGCCGCGAAACCAGCTGAAGTGGAAGGCAACGGAAAAGATGCCAGGCGCCTTTTCCTTCGGCCCTGCCGATCAAATCGTTGCGTTTGCGCGCAAAAACAACATGCGGGTTTATGGACACACGCTTGTCTGGTATCGCACGCCCGACTGGGTGTCCGCCATCACCGATGCTGAGACCATTCGGGCGGCGATGAACCGTCATATAAAACAGGTTGTCGGTCGCTATAAGGCGTCGATCGATGCGTGGGATGTGGTGAACGAGCCGTTGGAATATGATGTGCCGGATCTGCGGGACTGCGTTTTCCGACGCCTTCTTGGCGACGACTATATCCGCATGAGCTTCGACATGGCACACGAAGCCAATCCCGACGCGATGCTGGTTCTCAATGAGACGCACCTGGAGAAAAAATCCGACGTGTTCGAACAGAAGCGTGCACGCATCCTGAAAATTGTCGAGGATCTCGTCGCCAGAAAGACGCCGATCGGCGCCGTCGGGCTGCAATCGCATTTCCGCCCCGGTCTCGATCGGATCGATCCGGAGGGAATGGGCCGATTCTGTGCAACGCTGAAGGATATGGGTATCGGGGTTTTTATCACCGAACTCGATGCGTCCTGCCATTTCCTCAATCGCGACAAGAGTTCCACGCCGGTCTCCTATGCGGAGATTTTCGGTGACGTGATCACCGTCGCAGCCGAGCGTGGTGACTTGAAAGGCGCCACCGTTTGGGGCATGTCGGAGAGATATGGCGGGCTTGACGAGAAGGACACCAACCCCGGCGCGGCATGCACGAAGCGCGTTAATCTTTACGACGATAACAACGATCCGAGAAGTTCGATTGACGGCATCAAGCGGGCAATAGAGGCAATGTGATCGCCAAAGACAGTGGAGACGCGAACAGATTCATGAGAAAAGCCGTTATTTATGTGGAAAAATTCTTGCCTGCCAGCCAGGCATTTGTTCTCAATCAGGCCGTGGCATTTCGTTCCTTCGAAGCTGAAATTCTTGCCGGTTCGCGAATCTCTTCCGCCCATACGAAAAAATCGACTGTCCCGGTTCATGACATTCGTCGGTCTCCCGTTGCGCGGGCCGGTGAACTGCTTCTGAAAATCCCGCAGGTCGGCCTGCCTTTTCTCTTTCCCGCGATCAGCCAAGCCGATCTTGTCCATGCCCATTTCGGCAAGAACGGCTATGTCATCGGTCCGCTCGCGCGCGCCGCCGGCAAACCGCTCGTCACGACATTTCACGGCTTTGACGCCACCTATCGCGGCGATCCGAAAAAACCGGGCGGCTTCAATCAGGTGCGTTTCTTCGCCAAGGGCCGGAGCGAGATGGCCGGCTGGAACAGCTGGAACATCGCCGTTTCCGATTTTATCCGGGAGCGGTTGCTGGCGCTCGGTTTCCGCGCCGACCGCGTCTTTCGCCATCACATCGGTATCGATCTCGATCTCTTCAAAATGGAACCGCGTCCACGAAAAAAGGGGTTGGTGGTTTCCATTGCCCGTTTCGTCGACTATAAGGGCCACCGCTTCATGATCGACGCGCTCTCACGCGTGGCGGCCGCCGGCACCCCGGTTGAATTCGTCATGGTCGGACAGGGACCACTGAAGGAGGAAATCGAAGCCATGGCGCGTCGTTCCTTGCCAAGCGTCACGATCCATGAAAATCTGTCGCAGACAGAGATAAGGGATCTGCTCGCCAGTGCGGAACTCTATCTTCATGGCAGCGTGACCCTCGACAATGGTCACGCGGAAGCCTTCGGCCTCGCCAATCTGGAGGCCGAAGCCGTCGGTACTCCGGTCGTCGCATTCCGCTCGGGAGGCGTGGGCGAAGCGATCGAAGAGGGGAAAACTGGTTATCTCGTGGAGGAGCGGGATGTCGCGGGCATGGCGGAAGCGGTTGGAAAGCTGCTCAACGACCAGGCCCGGTGGACAGCCTTCAGCGCGCGGGCACCGCTTTTGGTGGCCGAGCGTTTCGACATACGTCGTCAAACGGGGATGCTAGAGGACTATTACAGTTCCGTTCTAGACGAATTTGCCAGCCGGGGTCGGACTTGATGGTGCATACAGGAAAGAAGCCGAAGTGGGGACTGAACGTATTTCGGCCGCTGCGGAACGGGATCGTAAAGGCCAAATGGCTCTATTACACGAAATTCTGGGGTATGGACATCGATCCGACTGCCAGCTTTTCGTTGAGCGTGCGCTTCGACAAGACCAACCCGAAGGGACTGCATATCGGCGCCGAAACCTATGTCGCCTTTGAGGCGGCGATCCTGACCCACGACCTGACACGCGGGCTCTATCTTCACACCAGAATCGGCAAACGCTGCTTCATCGGCGCCCGCAGCATCATCCTGCCCGGCGTGGAGATCGGCGACGAATGCGTCATCGGCTCCGGCTCGGTGGTGACCAAGAGCGTGCCGCCGCGATCGCTCGTGGCCGGCAACCCGGCAAAGATAATCCGCAGCGACATCAAGATCATTTCGCGTTACGGACGCATGGCCCGCGAGGACGAAACCGTCACGCAGCTCGTGACGCACTTGCCGACTGGAGAAGCACGATGAAGATGTTTGCCTATCGCGGGAAACATGAAAATTTTGGCGACGAGCTGAACCATTGGCTCTGGGAACGTCTGCTGCCCGGCTTCTTCGACGACGATGAAAGCCAGCTCTTTCTCGGCATCGGGTCCATCCTCTACGACAATTTCGACCCGAACATACAGAAGATCGTCTTCGGCTCGGGTTATGGCGGTTACACCAACGCGCCGAAGGTCGACGGTAACTGGACCTTCTATTTCGTGCGCGGAAAAAAGACCGCCGAGGCCCTCGGCATCGATCCGAGCTACGCCATCGGCGATTCGGGCATCCTGACGCGCAGTTGCTGGGATGCAAAAAGCGTTGAGAAGCGCTACCCCGTCTCTTTCATGCCGCACTACGAAAGCGCCATGTACGGCAGCTGGGACAAGGTCTGCGACCTTGCCGGCATCCATTATATCGATCCGCGCTGGTCGGTGGAAAAGGTTCTGACCGAACTCAGCGCATCGCACAAGGTCGTTTCCGAGGCAATGCATGGCTGCATCATCTCCGATGCGCTGCGCGTTCCTTGGCGCGCGATCCGGCCGATTGCGCCGGGCAATCGCGCCAAGTGGTACGACTGGGCGAGTGCGCTCGATCTGGAGATCGATTTCGACCCGATCGGCCCGTCCAACCTCGTCGAAGCAGGCGCAGCTTTGGTGCGCAAAAACACATATCTGTTGAAGAACATAACGTTCCGTCACCGCCGCATCCGGCAACTGACCGGCAACTTTGTCTTCGGCTCGACTGTCAAGACGCTGCAGCGGGTGGCCGAAAAGCCGGGACAGCTCAGCTCCGACGAGGCTATCGTGAGGGCGCACGAAAAAATGCTGGTCCAGCTGGATCGGCTGAAACAGGATTTTTCCAACAAGACGGCCAGCGCCCTTTGATGATCCCGTGACGAGGCAATAAGGCATGATGCTTTCTAATTCCGCCGATACCGACTTGCTGAAATGGTCAATGTTATCGACCTCAGGAGCCGTTCGCCCATGAGCAGTGTTACCGACCGGCTGATTCAGGGCAGCATGTGGCTGAGTTTGTCCCGCGCCATCGTCAACGGGCTCTCGGCGCTCAGCACCTTCGTGCTTGCCTGGTATCTGGTGCCGGCCGATTTCGGTCTCGTCGCCATTGCAACGACGATCCAGGTGATCCTGAGTTCGGTCACCGAACTCTCCCTCAATCAGGCGCTTATCCGCCACGAGTCGCCAAGCGAAACGCACTTCAGCGCGGTCTGGACCTTGAGCGTGACGAGAAGCGCGATATTGGCGCTGCTGTTTGCCGCCGCGTCCTATCCAATCGCCGAATTCTATAACGAGCCGCGGCTGACGAGCGTGATGCTTGCCTTGAGTTTCAGCCTGCTCCTGAGCGGGCTCGCCAATCCGCGCCGCGTCATGCTCCAGCGCGATCTGATCTTCTGGCAGGAATTCGTCCTCAACGTCTCGCAAAAGCTGGTCGGATTTATCGTCACGGTGGGAATTGCGGCCGTCTATCATAGCTATTGGGCGCTCGTGATCGGCACCCTCGCCTATCAGGTGACCAATATCATCGTTTCCTACACCGTCCTGCCGTTCTGGCCGCGCATCACCTTTCGGCACGCGCGCGAATTGTTTTCGTTCTCGGTGTGGCTGACGGCCGGTCAGATCGTCAACACGCTGAACTGGCGGATCGAATATCTGCTGATCGGCAAGATGCTGGGCGCCACGCAGCTTGGCCACTATACTGTCGGCAACACCCTTTCGACGCTGCCGACGCGCGAAGCCACGGCGCCCTTGAACCAGACGATTTATCCAGGCTTTTCGAAAGTCCGCAATGATCCGATCCGGCTGATCGCAGCTTATCAGCGTGCCCAGGCGCTGCTGGCGGCCGTGGCGCTCCCGGCCGGGATCGGTATGGCCGTGGTGGCCGAGCCGATGATGAGGCTTGCCTTGGGTGAGAAGTGGGTCCCGGCAATCTTCATCGTCCAGGCGCTAGCATCGGTCTTCGCCTTGCAAACGCTGGGTTCGCTCGTTCAGCCGCTCGGCATGGCGAAGGGCCATACCAAGATGCTGTTCATCCGCGACACGCAAATGCTGGTGGTCCGCATTCCGATTATCATCGCCGGTCTGATGCTGTACGGGCTGCCGGGCGTGGTCTATGCGCGCGTGTTGACGGGTCTGATTTCCACCGTGGTCAACATGCTTCTGGTCAAGCGCCTGATCAATCTGCCGTTCTTCCAGCAGCTCGCAGCGAACTTCCGCGCGCTTGCCAGCGTCGCCTTGATGGCGGCCGGCGTGTGGGGATTGTCGCATATGGTCAGCATGCCTGCCGACAAGCTGCACTTGGCCGTGTATCTTGCCTTCCTCGTCATTACGGGCGGCATCATTTATCTCGGATCGAGCTTTGTTCTTTGGGTCGCTATGAAGAAGCCCAACGGCCCGGAAACCGAAGTCCACCGCATCATTGTCAAGTTCCTGTCAAAAGCAAAACGTATTGCCGTACCTAAGTCGGCCTGAAGTTAAACGAACACCAACAAGAGAGGCAGAATGACCAGCCAATCCAGATCGGAGCTGATCGCAAAACTCAACGGCATGATCCATGATTGCCTGAAGGACTATGTCTCGCGCGATGAACCGCTTGCGATTCTCGATTTTCCTGACATTCGCAATTGCGGCGACTCGGCGATCTGGCTGGGTGAGATGGCCTATCTCCGTGATCGCTTCGGCAAGCGTCCGGACTATGTTTCCAGGCTTCACGACTTCTCCGTCGAAGAACTGAAACGGCGGGTTCCCACAGGCCCGATCTTCATTCACGGCGGCGGCAATTTCGGCGATATCTGGGTCGCCCACCAGGATTTCCGCGAGATGATCATGGAACGTTTCCCGGATCGGCAGATCATCCAGTTTCCGCAGTCGATCCACTACAGTTCGGCTGAGCGCATCGAGCAGTCGAAGCGGGCCATCGGGCGCCACAAGAATTTCGTGCTGCTGGTGCGCGACGAAGAATCGAAGGAGTTTTCCGAGAAGCACTTTGACTGCACCGTGCGGCTATGCCCGGACATGGCTTTCGCCATCGGTCCGCTGCCGGAAAGGGCAACGCAGATCCCCGTCCTCGCCATGTTGCGCGAGGATGCGGAACGGGTTGGCGGCGGTGATCGCAAGATTCCTTCCGATATTCCTGTGGAAGACTGGATCACCGAATCGAAGCGTAAGGTAAATATCGCCAAGAAACTGGGCGTAGCTTCGGCTTATTTCGCATTGAAGCCGAGCGAAGTTGCCTTGCGCCGACTGGACGCTGCGGCTCATAACCGCTTCGAGCGCGGCATCAGCCAGATCTCCCGTGCCCGCGCGATTGTGACCGATCGCCTGCACGTCCATATCTGCTCGCTGCTGCTCGGCCGTCCGCATGCGGTACTGGACAACAGCTATGGAAAGATCCGCCGCTTCATGAATGCATTCTCCGGCGGAACCGACCTTTCCTATAAGGCGACATCGCTCGAAGACGGGATCGAGTGGGCGCGTCAGCAGGCTGGCCAGGACCGCGCCGCTGAGAAAGAAGCTGTGGGCCTGCGGGCTTAAGGGGAATTCGATGCCACTTGTCACCTTCATCATCCCGGTCCGACATCAGGACAACGCGCGCGATTGGAGCAAGCTGAAGGCAAATCTCGGCCAGACCGTGGCCTCCATTTCCAATCAGACCAATGGAGATTGGCGCGGCATCATCGTAGCCAACGAAGGCGCCGATCTACCTGATCTGCCGGAGAAATTTTCCGCCGTTCGCGTGACCTTTCCCCCTAACGACATGCATGAACTCGGCAAAGGCAGCAAGGAAGACTTCCTTGATGCGTTCCGCGCCGACAAGGGCCGGCGCGTACTGAGCGGGATGCTGGCCGCCGCCGACAGCCGTTTCTTCATGATTGTCGACGATGATGATTTCGTTAGCTCCCGTATCGTCCAGCATGCTGCGGAAAATCAGAACGCCAACGGCTGGACGATTGACCATGGTTACATCTGGGACGACGGCGGTAATTTCCTGCTTGGTCATGATGACTTCAGCCATCTCTGCGGGACGTCGCTGATCATTCGCGCCGATCTTTATGAATTGCCGCAGCGGTTCGAGGACGCTTCGCTTGACTGGATCAAGTCGATGCTCGGCAGCCATGTGCGCATTGCAGATATTCTCGCCCAACGCGGAGCGCCGCTCGCCAAACTCCCCTTTCGCGGGGCGGTCTACCGGGTCGCCCATGGCGGATCGCATAGTCGGGCGCCGAGTCTGATGCGGCAGTATTTTCTCAATCGCGGCGTGCTTCTGAAGCCGCGACGCTTGTTGCGCAATTTTCGCAGGCTGAGGGTTCTCGGCCAGGGTTATCGGCGCGAATTTTTCGGCGGGGCGCGGTCGAATCCTGCATAGACTCCGATGCACATAGCGAAGGCAACTAAATTATGAGGCTTTTCTCGTTCGATTTCACCAAAAGGGTTGGTTAAAGATGGCGAATCTTCTCGTCAGCGTGCTCTTTTCATCTTACAACGGCGCCAGCCGCCGGCTGCGCCATACTCTGGACTCCCTGGTGCGCCAGGAGCTTCCCCACGATCAGTGGGAACTGATTGCTGTTGACAACAACAGCAATGACCGCACGTTTGATCTTTTGAAATCCTATTGCGACAAACTTCCCATCACCATCCTCCAACAGCACAAGCCAGGAAAGTCCGGTGCGCTGAACATGGCCCTGGACCGGGTTAAGGGGGATCTCATCGTCTTTACGGATGACGATGTCCGCGCCGAACCAAACTGGCTGAAAGCAATCGTCGACTGCGCCGCAGCCCATCCGAGTTATGGCATCTTCGGCGGCAGAATTGTTCCTGATTGGGAGAAAGAGCCAAAAGACCGATTTATCCAGTGGATTCCGATGGGTTCCACCTTTGCGATCGTCGACGAAACACAAAGCGGGCCCTGTGACCCGACAAAAGTCTGGGGTCCGAACACAATCGTCAGACGAGAACTGCTCGGAACAAGCGTGCGCTACCGAGAGGATATAGGTCCCCTTCCCGGAAAGATATTTGCCATGGGTGAAGATGCCGAGATCGTCATTCGCTTGGCAGCCAATGGCGCCAAATCCTATCGATGCGCCGAGGCCGTCGTCCATCACTGGATTCCAGCGTCGAGCGTGACGGAGGATTGGGTACAGAAAAGAGGGGAGCGGCTTGGCTACGGCATGCCGGCGCTCTTTCCCGACGAGGTACCTGGAGGGCTGAGGTTAAGCGGAGTTCCGCTTCCGACCTGGATCGAAAGCGCGCAATGGGCTTTCCGGGCAGCAATGCTCTATCTCCTGCCGCAATCGAAGAAACGTTTCTGGGCGATCTGGAAATATTACTACATGCGTGGCTATCGCGCCGGAATTCGCCGGTACGTGTCTCAAACGGTGGTACAGTGATCGATTGCCCAGGAGGCAGGAATTTGAGACTATCAGTGCCCATCAGTCATTTTTGGCAGTATTTGCGTCCACGCATCGACAGCGTTCTATCGGAGGCCCAAGTCACCGGCAAGGCGTGAGCTGAAGCCGTACTGTGAGGCGATCCGACCGAAATGGGGTCCGGAGCAGCAAATGAGCAAAGTCAAGGTAACAATACTTTTCTCGACTTACAATGGAGAGAAGACCCTGCCAACGATGCTTGACGCACTCTGCGCTGCCACCATACCGAAAAAAGAATGGAAAATCGTCGCGGTCGATAACAACAGCAGCGACAACACTGCAGCAGTCCTGAATTCCTATAAGGAGCGGCTTCCGCTGGAAGTTTATTTCGAGCCAAAACAAGGCAAGCAACATGCATTGACTTTGGGCTTCCGCCACCTGGAGGGGGAACTCGTCATTTTAACTGATGACGATGTCATCCCCGCGCCGGATTGGATCGAGCAGTTTCTGATCTTGGCGGAGGAGCAACCTCAGTTTTCCATTTTCGGGGGCTTGATCACGCCCGAATGGGAGGAAAAGCCGGCACCGTGGTTGATCAAGTATGGGCACCTGGGAATTCTTTATGCTCTCAATGGCGATCTTCCCGAGGGTCCGATTTCGGCGGCATTAATCTCAGGACCGAATTCCGCCTTCCGCCGTTCCATATTGGGGACTGGTTATATCGTACACGACGGCCTCGGCCCGGATGCCACTATCGCTCAGTTCCCCATGGGTGAGGATACGGCTTTTGCCCTGCGGTTGGAGAAGAATGGAGCCAAGGCGTTTCATTCGCGGCATCCCGGCGTTCGGCACATTGTAAGGAAGGGCTATGTGAAAGAAGGCTGGATTCTGCGACGCGGCGAACGTTATGGCATGGGTCTGGTTATCGTTCGGCCGGACCTGTTCGAGAGCAAAACGAAAATCGCCGGTATGCCGGTCGTCAGCGCCCTGAAATGGCTTCTGATGGCGCCGGCCAGTGTCATCATCAAGCGATTCCCCTTAAGCGGCCCTCGCTTCAAATTGCTGTGGGCGCAGTCGGTGAGACAGGGAATCCTGCGCCAATTTCTGAAGCAGCGGTCTGCGACGAATAAGGCGATCTATTCTCAGGTTGGCGCTAAATGATGTCAGTCCTAAACCACGGCATCAACAGGAAGCGCTCCAACTGCGGAGGCAGGGGGCCGGATTTTCGCACCTCAGGAGGCGAGCGGGTTTGACGACGGATTTAAAAATTAGTGTCATCTTTTCGTCCTTCAACGGCGCTACTAGACGGCTTCAGCAGATGCTGGATTCGATGCTGGGCCAAAACCTTCCGGCTGAACAATGGGAACTGATTGCCGTCAACAACAACAGTGAAGACGGAACACAGCAGCTTCTCGATCGATATGCGGAGAAGCTTCCAATGGTTGTTGTCAATCATGCCCGGCCAGGAAAATCAGGAGCTATGAACGCCGCTCTGGCGATAGCTCGAGGAGCGTTGATCGTTTTTACGGACGACGATATCGAGGCGGATGCGAATTGGTTGAGTTCGATTGCGGCGTGCGCAGAGGCGAATCCGGATTATGGCGTTATCGGCGGTCGGATTCTTCCAAATTGGGAGCATTATCCTCATGGAGATCCGCTGTTGGATTGGATTCCCATGGGATCAACCTTCGCCATAGCGGACCAGGAATCGAGCGGCTCGTGCGACCCGACAAAAATTTGGGGTCCGAACACGACCGTGCGTCGTGAACTGCTTGGCAGCACTATACGGTTCCGCGAGGACATCGGGCCTCTTCCAGGAGGTCTTTTCGCGATGGGAGAGGATACGGAAATTGTTACCCGCCTATCCCGAAACGGCGTGAAGACATATCGGTGCGCTGAGGCCACCGTTCATCATTGGATTCCCGCCTCGAGCGTGACAGAGGCTTGGGTCCAGAAACGTGCGGAACGTCTTGGCTATGGAATGCCTGCGCTCTTCGCCGAGGACATTCCCAAAGGTGTAAGGATCGGCGGGGTGCCCTTGCGGACCTGGATCGAAAGTGCCAACTGGGCGGTTCGGGCGGCGCTTCTTTATCCTTTCCCCCGATCAAAGAAGAGGTTCTGGGCCATTTGGAAGTACTACTACATGCGTGGCTACCGCGCCGGGCTGCGCCGATACGCACCGGCAGGAAATCATTCTGGTCGACTGGTGCAGGAGGTCGTGCGGTGAAATTATCGGTGCTCATCAACAATTTCAATTACGGCCAGTATCTGCGTCCCTGCATCAACAGTGTTCTGTCGCAGGCCTATCCGGATTTCGAAGTGATCGTCGTCGACGATGGCTCCACTGATGATTCCCGAGAAATCCTTGCTTCATACGGCGAGCGGATCCTGACCGTATTGAAAGAGAATGGCGGCCAGGCCTCAAGCTTCAATGCCGGTTTTGCGGCCGCAAGCGGCGATATCCTTTTTCTCCTCGACGCCGATGATGCGTTTCTGCCCAGCAAACTCATGCGCGTCGCCGAGATCTACGACCGCAACGAGATCGACTGGTGCTTCGACCGCGTCACGACCGATGAGGGCGACCAGCCTCCCGCGGACCTGCAAGTGACGCTGTTCGACAAGCGGGACACTCTGCGCAGAGGCGGTTTCCCCTCGCTCCCCGTGCCGACTTCAGGCTTGACCTTCCGCCGCGAACTGCTGTCCCAGATCCTGCCGATGTCCGTCGCGAAAGACGTCGTCCTCAGCGACAATTACATCAAGTTTGCGGCCGCCTATCTGGGTCGCGGCGCCATCGTCGAAACACCGCTGACCTTTCAGCGCATTCATGCTTCGAACCGCTATACGGGCACGAGCAGGGCGAAAACACTGCGCCCGCGGATCATGATCGCCACAGGATTGGAACTGGCACGTCGCTATGATGGGCTGCATGCGCTCGGCAAGAGCCTGGTGGCCGGCGGCATCGCCGAAACGACGTCGCTCCTGAAGCTGAGGAGCGAAGCTCGAAGCACGGTGGCAGGTGGTCCGTTTGGTGATGACGCCGTAAACGAAGTGGCCCTGATGGCCGCGCGCAAGCGTTTGGGCGCTATGCTGCGGAGAGGACAGTGATGGACCAGCAAGAGACCTTGGCGCCTTCATCTGATCGGCAAGGCGCGTCGCCGTTGAACATCGCCGTCGGCGTGCTGACCTATCGGCGGCTGGATGGCATCGCCAAGCTGCTCGACGTGATGACACGCCAGACCAAGCATTCGGATCGTCCCTATCATCTGACGATGGTGATCGTCGACAATGATGCCGCTGGCAGCGCAAGAGCCACGGTAGAGGGCTTCGGCCAAACGGGCGCCTATGATCTTATCTATGTCGTCGAACCCAACCAGGGCATACCCTTTGCGCGCAACCGCGCGCTCGATTCGGCCCCTGCCGGCACGGACCTCTTCTGCTTTCTCGATGATGACGAATGGCCGGTCGACGGCTGGCTCGATGCGATGCTGGAGACCCGGGAGAAAAACCGCGCCGATTGCGTCTACGGTCCGGTCCAGCCGGTCTATCCCGAGAACCCGCCGGAATATTTCATCAAGGCAAGGGTTTTCGAGCGCAAGAAGAACAAGGACGGTCAGCGCATTTCCTATGCGGCTTCGAACAATGTCATGTTCGATTATCCCCTCATCCGCTCATGGAATCTGCGTTTCGAGGAGAAAATGCGCTTCACCGGGGGCACTGACTATCTCTTCTTCAATCAGGCAATTCGTCGTGGCATGCAGGTTTTCTGGGCTGACAAGGCGCTCGTCTATGATATCGTTCCTGCCAGCCGAATGACTTGGAAGTGGGTGTTGCAGCGGCAATACCGGCTTGGCAACACTTTCGCCGTCAGCGAGGTCCTGCACGGCAACCTCAAGCGCCGGCTCTATCGCGCGGCCTATGGCGCCACGAGAGTAATGCTCGGGGTGGCCATGCTGCCGGCGATTCTGATTTCACCCTATTGGGGCATGCGGGCGCTCACTCATGTTTTGCGCGGCGCAGGCATGGTCAACGGGATCCTTGGGCATGCCTACCAGGAATACAGACCCAATGCCGCCCTCTGATACTGTTTGCAGGAGCGCTCTCGGATGAGTTTCGGCCCTACTTACGTTCCGAACGGGAACATCAGCTTGACGCGGCAAGCGGCGCGATCGCGACCACGTCATGGCATCGAGAAAGAAACCTTGGTCCGTTGGCTCCTCACGGTCATGCTTTATATCACGCTCTTGCGTGCAACCGGAATGTGGTACGGTTATCCCTCGAACTTCGATGACGGGATATCTGTGGATCCGCTTCCGCAGAAGCTGATGCTCTATTCCCTGATTCCGATGATGGGCGTTTACTTCATCCTGGAGCCAAACCGGTTTCTGTCCTATTTTCGAAGGATTCCGGTTCTCGTCATCGTTGTGGCTGGCTTTTCGCTCATATCCCTCGCTCTATCGATCAGCTTTGGCGCATCCGCGCGCGGTGTCGCCGCCGTGACGGTGCTGACAATCGCGCCGCTGCTCTACCGACGTCGCTACGGCAGCGTCGAGACATTCAGGCTACTTACAAACTTCGCGATTTTTGCAGCCTTTGCCAACGTCCTGTATACGGTCGCCTTCCCGCGTTTTGCTATCATGGGCGGTTCTTATGCCGGCATGGTCAAAGGGCTTTTTTACCATAAGAACACGATGGGGCAATTTTTTGCGGTCGCGTTCGTCGTCGTGGTTTCCATCGGCTTGCCATCCGCCAAGCTTCGATATCGGACGTTGCTGCGCTGGACCGCTTTGTTGTTGATGCTTTTGTTGATCGCCGTCTCGCGATCGTCGACGGCCGTCGTCATGTTGGCAATGGGGCTTGCGACACTCGCGGGTCTGAAGATGATGTTCAAGATCGGAAATTCCGGCGTTCGATCGTTCTTTCTGTTCTTTCTCTGTCTTATCCTCGGCTTTGTCGGCGCGTCGGCCTATCTCGGCGCCGCGCAACTGATCGCGGATGCCTTCGGCAAGGATTTGACGTTCTCCGGCCGAACGAACATCTGGGAGCAACTGATTCCGCTTGTCTACGACAAACCGATTTTCGGATATGGGTTCGCTCTGTTTCGACAACCCGAGATCATGGAACAGTTTGTCCGTGTGACGTTTGATGCGAGATCGACGCACAACACCTATCTGGAGCTCGCGCTCAACATTGGCGTGCCCGGGACAATCGCCTGGGTTGCATTCTTGTTCAAACGGCTTGGAGAACGCATAACGACGGTATCGTCGGGCGCCGCGCTAAACGAAGTTCAGGCGAAGGAAGTCGCAGTCATGCTGATGATCATGATCGGCGCGATGATGGAGGCTGGTTTGATGTTGGCACCGGTCGTGCTTTGGCCGCTTATGGTCGTGTGCTTGCCAAAGGATTCTTCGCCGAGTTCCTTCAGGCGCAAGCCACGAAAACCGATTATGCCGAATTCTGGTCGAAGACCAGCAGTATGAGTTCATATTAAGAGCTGGTATCCGACCCGAAATGTAGAGTATCGAAACAATACACGGCGGTCCGCTTCAATGCGGACCACTTTAGCGCAATTCTCAATACGAGGTCTCTCTATGGCTGAGAAAAAGTTGAAAGTCCTCGCCGCCTCCTCCGGCGGCGGTCACTGGGAGCAGCTGATGGCCATGCGCGGCGCATTCGAAGGCTGCGATATCGTCTTTGCAACGACAATCCCGGGACTGCTCGCCAAATACGACATCAAGGATGGACTGGTGCTTCCCGATTGCAGCCGCGACTCGATCACAATGTCCATCCGCTGCTTTTTCAGCGCCTTCTCCATTGTCATCAAACACAGGCCGGACGTTGTCATTTCGACAGGTGCAGCACCTGGGCTTTTCTGCCTGCTTGCCGGCAAGTTGACGGGCAAGCGGACGATCTGGATCGATAGCGTCGCCAATGTGGAGAAACTGTCCCTCTCCGGAAAACTGGCTGGCCATATTGCGACTCTCTGGCTGACGCAATGGCAACATCTTTCGCGGCCGGATGGCCCACATTACGCAGGAGCTGTCCTTTGATCCTTGTCACCGTTGGAACGCAGCTGCCCTTTGATCGCCTCATCAAGGCTGTCGACAGTTTCGCACAGGGATTGACTAGGCCGGTTCTGGCGCAGATCGGCAAGGGCACCTACACGCCACAGAACATGAAATGGATCAAGAATATCGAGCCTGCGGACTTCGATAGGGTCTTCCGCGATGCGACTGTCATCGTCTCTCACGCGGGGATCGGCACCGTCCTCACGGCGAAACGTTTCGGCAAACCGATCATTCTCGTTCCACGGAAGGCGGCTCTTGGCGAGCACCGAAACGATCACCAGCTTGCCACGGTCAGCCAGCTTGTCGGCCGGCCAGGCATCTATGTCGCCCAGAATGACGACGAACTCAAAGACTATCTCCTCCAGGACCTGGAGAGCCCCTCTCATCAAGACGTGTCCGATGCCGGCCGGACGTCGCTGGTCAACTATTTGAAGGGTTATCTCGGAGCAGGTTGATCCCGTCGACAGGTGCAGACATCCTCAGGCGGGGGAGATTCATTCTCCGCAATCGTGGTCGGCTATGTGCCGGACGAGTTGGGGCACAATGATTTTAGAAGCGACTTCGGGTCGCGGATGTGCGCCGTCAGGAATTGCAGCGGCCAGATCGTCAGGGGTCAGACTCTCCCAAACGGGGCGGTGGTCGATAAACTCCAGGCCCCGTTTCCGTGCCTCCGCCTGATGAGCCGAGATATAGCTACCGACAAAAGGACGGATCAGCCCCCGCAGTCCTGAAAATGGATTCATCGCCATGAGAATGATCCGTGCCCGCGGCAGGCGTTGATGAAGCTGATCGAGAATATCGGCAATATTCTTTCGGCTTTGCGCCAGGGACACGAACCGATGCAATGTCGAGTCATTGGCGTAGAGCTCGATCAGAATAATATCCGGCTGCTCGGCAACGACCCGGTCCAGCTGGGTCAAAGCCCACTCCGACGTCTCGCCGCTCTTTGCGACGCTCTCGACTTTCACGGATCTCTGCAGGCAGGCAGAAAGCCTTGTTTGGAGGTCGGGCTGCCATCCCCCGCGCGCTGTCAGCGATGTTCCGAAAGCCACTATTTTCAGCGGTGGAAGGTTCTCGGCATCACTGTTTTCAGTCATCAAAACCATCACGAGGCAGGCTAAAAGCAGAACCAGACCCGATACCGGTCGCCTCTCGGTCGGCGCCGCTCGCCAAAGCCGCAAACATATCATGACAAAAACCATATCTCGGCAAGAGCTATACGTCACCCGGCAGGAGAACCTTGTGGAACGGCTGGCAGGCCCTTGAAGCCAAACTTGCAGCAGGCTTGAGACTCATCAAGCACAGATAGTCACGCCCGCTTCAGTGCGCAAATCAGCCTTACATCCAACCGGGGATAGCAGCTGCCTCGACACGCCGCAACGGTGCCGAGGAGCGCCAATCACTCCTCACGAAATACGTGCTGCATCTGATCGGTCAGCGGTTTTGTGAGATAAGAGATGACGGTGCGGTCGCCGATCTTGATAAAGACTTCGGCCGGCATGCCGGGATAGAGCTTTATCGATTTCAGCTTCGCGATACTTTGAGCCTCCGGCTTGACGCGCACAGGATAATAGCTGATCCCCGTCCGCTCATCCTTGACGATATCAGGCGCAATTGAGGTGATCACCGCCTGCACATCGGGCGTCGTGCGCTGATCAAAAGCGCTGAAACGCACATCGACGGATTGGCCGACATGGACCTGATCGATATCGCGGGTGGCGATTTTCGCCTGGACGGTAAGATCGTCGTTTTCCGGAACAACGAGCCCCAGCGTCTGACCCGCTTCGATAACGCCATTGACGGTGTGCACCGACAATTCGTGAACGCGGCCGCTGAGCGGCGCGGTGATGTCGAGACGGCGGAGTTGATCGAGCGCAGTGCCGCGGCGCTCCTCATTCTCGGCGATCTGAGCTTCGACATCGGTCAGGTCCTTTGCGATCTCCGAACGACGATCCTCATCCAGCTGAATCGACTGCCGGTCGATTTCGATCGCCTTGCCTTCGGCCTCCGCCTTTGCAGCGATTTCCTGACCGCTGTTACCCTGGAGATCGGCGCGGGCTCGCTTGAGCGTATTCAAACGCTGAAGCGTCACCAGACCCTTCTTGTAGAGAACATCGACGGCTTCGAGCTCCTGTTCGATCAAACCAAGGGAATCGCCGGTGGCGTTGATCTGAACGACCAAGCCTTTGATCTGCTCTCCCAATTGATCCTTGCGCGACGCCAGCTGACTCTTCATTCCAATCAGCGCTGACCTGCGGCTGTCGAACAACTTCCGCTCGCCGTCGAGCAGCTGCTGCGCCGCGGTGCTGGATGTCAGATCGCTGAGGTTTTCGTCGACTTCGAACGACTCGGCGCCGACCCGCTCCGCCTTGAGACGGGCGCGGCGCGCATAAAGCTGAGCAAGCGTGCTCTCGACAATCGACAGCTGTGCTCTTGTCGCCGTTCCATCAAGCCGTATCAAAACCTGTCCGGCCGACACATGCTCGTTTTCAGAGACCAGAAGTTCCGAGACGATACCGCCCGTCAGATGCTGGATCTTCTTGACGTCGCCGTCGACGACAACGACGCCTTCGCCGATGACGGCGCTCGAAAGTTCCGTCGTCGCCGCCCACCCGCCGATGCCGCAAACCAACGCAATGGACAGCGCGCCGACAACCGCCACATGGCGATTGAGGGAGCGTTTGGATTCACTAATAACTTTGCTCACGATCTTCCTTCCGGCCTATTCCGCCGCATTCCCGTCGACCACGACCTTAAGCTGAGCCACGCGCTCGGCAATTGGAGTGCGCGCTGCCTCGGTCCGGCTGACCCGCGCCAGAACTTCTTCCTTAGGACCGAATGCGATCATCCTGCCCTCCTGCATCATCAGCACGAAGTCGCACACTGCCAGAACGCCGGAACGATGCGCGATGACAACGACGATGCCGCCACGTGCACGCACGCTCATGATCGCAGCACTCAGCGCCCGCTCGCCTTCCTCATCGAGATTGGAATTCGGTTCATCGAGCACGACGAGGAATGGTTCGCCGTAAAGCGCTCTCGCAAGCGCGATACGCTGTCTCTGCCCGGCTGAAAGCGCAGCACCGCCCTCGCCGATTTCGGTCTCGTAACCGTTCGGCAGACGCAGAATGAGGTCGTGAACGCGCGCCGCCCTCGCTGCGGTAACCACCGCTTCCGGCGACATCTCTTTCGCGAAGCGGCAGATATTCTGCGCGACCGTGCCTGAGAAGAGCTCCACATCCTGTGGAAGATAACCGATATGCCGGCCAAGTGCGTCGCCATCCCATTGGTCGAGCGCCGCGCCATCCAGACGAATGGACCCTCTGACCGTCGGCCAGATGCCTATCATCGCCCGCGCCAGCGACGACTTGCCCGAGGCGCTGTAGCCGATGACCCCGAGCGCGCTCCCTGCTCTCAGGCCGAAGCTGATATCGGAGATGACCAACCGCTGGCCGGCCGGCGGTCCGCTGGCGACGCCTTCGACCGTCACCTGCTTGGAAGGTGCGGCCAGCGCGAGAGGGGCTGGAATCTCCGGAATTGTCTTCAGGAGGTTCGCAAGCCGCGCCCAGCTTTGCTGGGCGGAAACGAAACCGCGCCAATTTCCAATCGCCGCCTCTACAGGCGCCAGAGCGCGGGACGTCAGGATGGAACCGGCGATGATAATACCTGAAGAGGCTTGACCTTGAATGACTAGGATCGCGCCTGTTGCCAGCGTTCCCGATTGCAGGGCGATACGGAAAATCTTCGAGAGGGTCGCATAACCATTGCCGACATCCGATGACTGCCGGGTGATGTTCCGGTATTCGCCGTTTTTGCGATCCCAGATCTCAGCCATCGTGCCTGCCATGCCCATGGCATGAATGACCTCGGAGTTGCGGATCGAGCTCTGCGCAAATCCGTTGCGCATGTTGGCGGCTTCCGATTGCCGCTTGGAGAGCGTACGCGTGCCCTGGTTGGTCAGGAACGTCAGCATGGCGAGAACGAGCGATCCGCCGATGGCGATATATCCAATAGCCGGATGGAACAAGAAACAGATGACGAGATAGAAAGGGAGCCAGGGCAGATCGAACATTGCCGTCGGGCCCATGCCGGACAGGAACGTTCTTATCTGATCGAAATCCCGCAGGGGCTGAAGCCCGTCGCCGCCAATCTTGACCTTCAGCGGCGCTTTGATCAACGCCCGAAACACCCGCCCATTCACCATCTCGTCAAGCGCACCGGCAACGCGAACGAGCATTCTGCTCCTGAGAACTTCGAACGCGCCCTGGAAAGCATAAAGAGTCAACGCAAGTATTGCCAAGGCGGCCAGCGTCGGTATGCTTTTGCTTGGAATGACTCGATCATAAACCTCAAGCATAAAAAATGAACTTGTGAGGTAGAGGATGTTGATAAGTGCGCTTGCTATGCCAATAAAGATCAGGCCCCCTTTGCATTTCCGCAATGCTTTGGACGGTTCATTGACGTCAGCTGTCGAACTTTGAAACACGAAGCAATCCTCTCTTACCGCATCGCTAACCCGGCGAAGCCGCGGATACACATTGCAGTTGCGGGCTTATCAAGCCCAATCATTGACATGCTGCCTTCGGAGCCGGCACCGGTGCCGCCCCCGCTTGCAGCCTATAACTTAGCTCATGAGTGCCACTGAAAAATGACCGAAAATACAAATTTATCACGAACAATTTCAGAGGCTCTAACATTAACGCTACGATAATCATACCGGCCGAAGCAAGAGATAATCGCAATCCGCCCAATAACGGCTCAAAGCGGCGAACATGTGGCGCACTTATATCGATATTTACTAGGATGTTAACTATAAATGCAATCTATAGTTAACTTTTATGAGTGCCTGTGGAACATTTCCATAATCACCGCGTGACTTCAGCGTCCGCCGATAGCGACGACCTTCGCGACCCTTGAAAGTTGAAGCATTTCCGCCACGCGCGGGAAACGCTTCGGGATCCGCTGCAGTTTCAAGCCAGCATTTGTGAGACGTGACTGCCGTGGAATGCGTCGACGTTGATGGAGACGCTCAAGCTGTCGGTATCGATATGCGAAGCGCCATCGGAGATCTTGTATTGGAAGGTCTCGCTAACTTTTCCGCTCAAACCCGCGATTTTCGCAGCGTCGACCGTGTAGGTGTAATCGCCATCACTCTCAACATGGATGACGCCGTATTTTCCGGTCAGCGTCAGGCCATGCTTGTCAACTGCGCTATCACCGAAGCGGCGAAGCCATACGATCCCGTTGCTCGCGCTGTCGTTTTCCAGCAGATTGCCATGATAACCGCTGCCGGTATCGGCCGAAATCTTCAGGGTGTCATGCACTGCGACAATTTTGGGAATGACTGCATCTGTGGTGGGAGCAGGTGTTACCGTGGTCGTGGGCGGAGGCATCACTTCAGGCTCGGCGACAGCCGGCGAGGTGTTGTCGCCCGTGCCGCCTACAGCGCTGTCCAACTCTGCCTGCGCCTGCTCGAGGGTTTTGTTCTCTCCGATGGAGAACGTGTTTTGGGCGGCAATTGTCGCCGGCATCGTGAGCGTCGGTACATCGCTGTCGATGATATTGTTGTAGAAGGAGCCTGATGCCGGTTTGTCCACTTTCAATGCGGACGAGGAAAGTTCGTCGAAGACGTTGTCGTGGACAGTGATATTCTCGCGAATATAGCCAGGGTTGCCTACGGCGCTGACCAAAACGCCGTAGACGCCGTCATGCAGATAGTTTCCGCTGATGTCGTAGTTCTTCGCATCGCCTTGGTCACCGAGACCGATACCGTAAGACCAGCTATAGCCGCCATATCCTGAGATATCATTGTCGTGGATGGCGATATTCGTACCCGCCTGCGCGCTCAGTCCAAAGCCGCCACCGAGCAGAGTGTTGCCCTCGACCACGGCATTGGTCGCCCGGATCAGCACCAGAACACCCTTGGCGCTATTCGTGGCCGTCTGCTCAAGGTGGTTGTCCGCGACCAATATATTGCTGCTGTCGTTGAGCTGGATCGCGTCTGCGGCGCTGCCCAGACTGTTGGTGACGGTATTGTTGATGAGGGTGACGCCGTTGACCTTATCCATCCAGATCCCGTCGGAATGCACGCCGGTCAGCGTACAGTTCTCGATGGTGATGTTCTGGCTGCTCTGGAAGCTGACCGAACCAGGTTTACCGGACAGGCCGGTATTCGACACTTCGACATTGCGCACGATCCAGTTTGAAACATTGCCGGCATAGATCGCGTTGGCGCCGGTATCGGCGATCTTGATGTTCTCGATAATGATGTTCGAAGCCTTGGAGCCGTGGATCCCGTCATTGCTGCTGTGAATGACCGGCGCGTCACCGATGCCATAGCTGCCGATGGTGATCGGAGCGTTGGCAGTCCCGGAATATCTCAGATCGAATTGTTCGTTAAAGACGCTTCCGGCAGCAAGCAACACGCTGTCGCCGGGGTTCAGCTTCAAGGCTTCCACGGCGGATAACGTCGCGAATGCCGAACTCTCGCTGGTTCCGCTGTTATTGTTGGATCCTGTCGCCGAATTCACATAATAAACAGTCATGCGTGATCTCCCTCGATGTTAGGAGATCTTTTAATGGCGGACCTCTCTCCGCCTGCTAAAATGAAACACTAAAATGCATTCTATCTCGCGATATTCTTGAGAAAGTGATCATTAATATTTGCTGATGACAAACATTTGCTGCATTGCAAAACACTTCCCGAACAAAATGTGGTTGTATATTTAAACAAGACAACAACCACCGCGAACTCCCCTATCGGAGATAAAGGCCTTCGCAGGTAACAAAACGAAGGCTAATTTCACGCAGAACAACTACTCGCCGCCACCTAGCGCAAAAGCGCTTGTTTGCGTTGAGTACCCACAACAGGTAAGCATGAATAACAAAAGGCACAGATCAGATAGATGATCATAAGGGATTATAATTGGTGTTTCTACCTTTTTCATATTTCTGTCGTACGACACGGGCTTCACGACGGATAAATAAACTTCGCCTGAGAAGATATGAGCGTTATAACGGGCAACAACCATAATCAATTATTATTAACGCAAAATCTTCAACTATTTCATCCTCTTATGCACATTTTACGCGTGAAATTAATAAAGAACGCACCTATGAATGTTTAATTTTTGTTAAGCATATGCTTGACTATTTCTATTAAGCTATCCTTAATCGGGCCGCTCGTTGAAGTTCAAACATGACCAGCGAACAATATTTCAAGGAGAGACCCCGATGGCTATTCACGCAACAGACGATTCTGCGACATTCCTGGAAACCGACGTTATCTCAGGAAATCTGCTGACCAATGATACATCTGATGGCAATCTATTCTTGCGCGCTTTTGATCACCAGAGTGTAGGCGCCAAGCAACCCGGCCAGATTACCGAAATTCACGGCGATTATGGTACTTTCTACGTCAAGGCGGACGGCAGCTATACCTATGTGCTGAGTGATGCCGCGAAGATCGGCTTCATCAACGGCGAAACGCTTCAGGAGAAAGTCTCCTACAAGATTTCCGACGGGGCCGGCCACACCGATTTCGGCCTGTTCACCCTCAATATTCAGGGCGTCACGCAGGTTAAGCCGATCGCAGTGGACGATCATTACAGCTTCAACGAAGGCGATTCCATCGGCGGCAACGTTCTGGACAATGATATTGCCGGCGACAATGGTCACCTCTTCCTCCGCCAATTTGACGGTACGAACGTCAACGCCGAGAGCGGCGCCGTAACCGATGTACTCGGTACTTATGGCACCTTTCATGTCCAGGCGAACGGCGAATTCAGCTATGAGCTGACGTCCGATATCGCCCCGGGCGACCATGTCACCGAAACCGTTCAATACTACAAGATTTCCGACGGCGAAGGTCACACCGATGTCGGCATTCTGACGCTCAACATTACGGGCACGGATGTCGTCTCCGGCCCCATCGTCTGATCGACGACAAGCATCGCACCCCGTTTCCTATGCAAACGGGGTGCCAATAAAAGGCCCGTCACACAATCGGCGGGCCTTGTCACATGGGGAGAGCGCAAGATAGCGCATCGGTGCGAAAATCGGAGTTCGGAAAGCACGATGGTAGATTCATGGTGTCAGGGCGTCCGTGCGAAAGGACGCACGGCGCTCCAAGGAAGAGCTCCACCCCTAATCACTTGCTGCAGCGTTGCCGGAAACGCGCTGTCGCTCCGTCTCCTGCCTTCTCCCAGTTTCTGTCGAAGATCGGGCGGAGTTGCGGGCTGATTTGCTTCATGACGGCTTTGACCCTGCAACGATCCCCAAGCTTCAGCATGGTCATGAGATCGCTGTCGAGCGCGTGGCCCGCCGCCAGGAGCGTTGTATCGGTAAAACCGTTCCAGAAATAAAACCGCGTCAGAATCATCGACTCATCGTAGGGCGCCAGAGCGACCGAACGCTTCATCATGCCAGCGCTCGACAGCGGCTCTTCCGCAATCTTCGACTCGACCGCCGCAAGACGCAGCCAGAAATTACTGTTCGTCGGCATGCATGATAATGCATGTTGCAGATAATGACGTGCACTGGCGGCCGCGGCAACCCAGGCGTCGTAATCGATATTGACGTTCTGTCGATCGAGCTGCGTCAGAACGAGCGTCAGGCCGGCGGCAACAATGTCAGATCGGCAATAGTGTCCGTCGATTCGTTCAATAGCGCGCGCCGCGTATCTGGCCGCGACATTGTTCCCGACAGTTTCGCCGCGTTCTATCCTCTCGGCGACAATCGAAATGCTGGCCGTCCTGATCGAAGCATAGAGCTCGCGGCTGGCCAGCGCCGTAAAGGCCACGGCGACGATGAAGAAAACGATTCTCGTGCGCGAAACGTGCCGAATGCCGAACATCAGCTTTCGGTATAGTATCGGGAATAGCGCTTGTAATAATATTCGCTCGAACCAAATGTCCGGTAGAGCTTCATCTGGGCCGGATCGACCTTGGTTAGTATGGCTCCGACGCACTTCGTATAGAGATCCGGCTCGGACAACAATGTCGATTGGACCACCTTCCGCGAAGTCTTGCCCCACTCGATCACGAACACGACCGCATCGAGCTTCGGGTTAATGGCGCGTGCATCCACCACCGGAGCCAGAGGAGGCAAGTCGACGATAATGTAATCGAAACTTTGACGCGCAATCTCGAGAAGCTGATCCATACCGCGCGACGCGAGCAGCTCCGACGAATGCGGAACGCGATAGCGTGCCACCGTCGGGAGGAATGCGAGCTTTGTCTTGGGGTCGAGGAGAATGAGATCCTTCAGCGGGCGATTGTCGACGATTGCTTCAAGCAAGCCGGCTTCCGCGTGGCGGCCGATCGCCCGCGTCGCTCCGGGATTGCGCATATCGCCGTCGATAAGCAGGCACCGTGCCCCTTGCATGGCCAAGAGCTTGGCAAAATTGATTGCCGTCGTCGACTTGCCTTCACCGGGCAAGCTCGACACCACACCGATGACTTTGCAGCGCTGGTCGGAGGCACTGATATCGATCGCGATTTTCGCGCTTCGAAGCGTCTCCGCGAATGCCGACAGGGGATGCTCCTCGACATAAGTCGTGGTCTTGCCGCCCCTGGCGATGCTTCGCGGGTTCCCGGGATCGACCAGCGTCGGATCATCGACATTGTTCTCGATCAGCGGCATGACGCCAAGGGATTCGACATCGAGCATATCCCTGACATCGTCACCGGTGCGGAAGAAGCGATCGCGGAATTCACGGAAAGCTCCGATGCCGCTACCGAACGCGCATCCCAGGAACATGGCGAAAGCGATAACGAGGCTTCTTTTCGGCGCACTCGGCTTCGTTGGCGTCTCCGCAGTCGTGATGATACGTGCGGCGGTAATTGGGAAGCTCTGCTGCTGGATCGCCTCTTGATAGCGCGCCAAGAAGCTCTGATAGAGGTTCTTATAAGTATCCCGTGTCCGCTCGAGCTCGCGGAGCTGAACCTGCGTCTCGCCCGCCGTTGCGGCCACACCCGTTGCCTTATCAACGCTGTCACGCAGCGATTTTTCGCGGGACTGCGCAACCGTGAGCTCGCTCTGATAGCTCTCGGCGATGCGATTCAGCTCGTCGAACATGAGCCGTTCGTATTCGGCCATCTCGGCGCGCAGCCGGACGGCCTGGACGTGGTCGGGACCAAGCCGCGCCTCGATTTCGGCCTCGAGCTTCGAAGCTTCGAGATATTTCTTGCGGAGGTCGTTTGAAATCGAGCTGTCGAGCACGTCGGTCACGATCGCATCGGTCTGCTTGGCTTCGATGATCGACTTGATGCGGGTATATTTCGCTTCGGCCTGAGCGGTTTCGGCCTGAGCCTTGATCAACTGGCTGTTCAGCTCGGAAAGCTGCTGCTCGCTGAGCAAGTTGCCCTGCCCCGCCTCGACGAGCCCATGCTCACTTCGGAACTTCTGCACTGCAAGGTCGGTGTCCAACGCCTGCTGCCGGAGTTCTTCGATACGCTCCTGCAGCCACTCGCCGGCCCGCCTAGTCGCGTCATATTTCGAATTGAGCTTATCGACCAGATAAACATCGGCAATGGCGGCGGCGATTACTCGGGCCAGATCCGGAGACTGCGAGGTGTAGGTGACGTCGAGAACGTAGGATTTGCCGACACGCTCGACATCGATATTTCCGGCGACGGTTTCCGCGGCCCATCGCCGCTTCATCTCCAGATCGGGAGCGATGGCCGCGTCGTCGGCAAACCAGGAGCGAAAATTCAGCAGAGATTTCAGCGTCCCGACAGAAAAGAGTGAGTTCTTCTGTGCGTTGAACACCGGATCGTCGACAAGTTTCAGCTTGTCGACGACGGCATAGGCGATCGTATCGGACTTCAACAGCTCGACCTGGCTGAGGACCGTACCCTCGTCATCGTCCAACTGGCCAAAAGCCGCCAGCTGGTTAATCATCTGATTGTCGCTGCGGTCGATCAGCACTTTGGTCTCGGCTGTATAGACCGGCACCGCCGTCAGGACATAGACGACACCGAGAATGCCAAAGGCGAAAGCGCATACCGCTACGATCCGCCACTGGCGACGGACGATTGCGATAAGCTTGTCGAAATCGATGAAATCAGCTTCGTTTCCCGTATCGCGGGAAGGGTCGATACGCGGCGTAAGTTTATCTGGCGACAGCAATTTCGATCTCCAACAATGGCGTCAAGCGCTAAGATCTACAGGCAATTCCAGCTATTGTGTGACGGGGATGCTCTGACTGGCCGACTCCGTCGTATCAGAGGACGACTGCCCCGCTCCTCCCGCGCTGACGACTATTGTCGTCGAGGTCGTCGAACTCGTGGACGAGCTTTCCTCATCGTTCGTATCCGAAACCCTCAGCGTGCCGGCAGTCGTGGTGGTGCCGTCAAACGGCGTACCGTCATCCGACCCGGGACCCGTCTGCCCGATCGAACCGGTGTTGCCAATACCGGATGCTGCGGCTGGCGCACCTGTGCCCGGACCGAGCGCCGCCGTCCCGCCTTCAGCCAGAACCTTTGCAAAGGCTGTCAGCAGCGGCGCAAGATTGGGATCGGCGCTGGCCGCCTCGGCAACAGCTTTTTCGATCGCCAGTTTGAACTGCGGATCCGAGACTTGGCAACTGTTTGCGGCTCGCCCGAGACCGGATCCGATCGCCGCCATCTGTGCGGCATTAGCCTTCTTGGCCTGCTCGAGTACCGGCAATAGGGCGTCGTTGCTGCTCCCTACCAGCGCTCGGACACGCGATGACAGAACCAGGGGATCGGACATGTCGAGCAGAACGGCAGGATTGGCGGTAAATCCGCCGACGTCTGCGGGTGTGAGATTTGCAGGACCCAGGCAAGCAGCCGCAAAGGCGCTCGAAGTCATGCCGACAAAAATCCCCGCGGCAATTCCGCTATATGCAAGTTTACGATAAACACTAAACCTTGCCATAAAAGTGGCTTCCTTCATCAAATCCGCTATCGCAAACAGACCACCAGCACCGATCGTTTACGATCGGCGCCGGCTACTCCCCACTTAGTTTCCGAGGTCTTGGACCGCATTACGGGTATCGCGTGCGTCGTCCGTGACGCCGGCAACAGTGGACGATACCGAGTTTACGATGTCAAGGAACTTGACCAGTTCGATAGAGTCCGAATTGGAAATATAGATAATATCCTTGTCTTCCATCTTGAATTGCTGAGCGGCAAACAGGGTTGCCGGATCACGAAGATTGGCGCGGATAATCACCGGAACCGTCTCGCCGGCAAACCGCGTCGTATCTACATGCATCGCTGCCAGCGTCTTCTTCGGGACAAGGCGATAGAGCAGGACCTGGGCTGGATCCGCACGGTCGTCACGCAGACCGCCCGCCTTGGCGATGGCCTCTCCGAGGGTCAGGTCCGACTCCTCGAAATCGAACCGGCCGCTCACGCCGGCGGCGCCGAGCGCCAGGAACGTGCGGCGCTCGTGATCGACGGAGATCGTGTCATCCGGCGCCACATAGATATTCTCCGCCGGGTTTTTCAGCAGCGTATTGTAGGCGACCGTCGCCGTTCTGCCGCGTCGCTGCAGCGTCACATTCGTTTCGATGTTATTCGTCGTCAAACCACCCGCGGCGGAAATGACGTCGAGAATGCGCTCACCGGCAGGGCTGATCTGAACGCGCTGAGGATTGTTGACGTCACCCAGCACGGCTACCTGACTGGAGCGGTTGGTCGTCGTTGTGATAACAACCTGCGGCTCGATTGCGCGGCTAGCCAGACGATCTTCGACGTCCTGCTCTACAGTCTCCTTCAGGCGACCGGCAGCCGGAACGCGACCCGCATAGGGGATCGTGATCGTTCCGTTTCTATCGATGGTCTGCTCTGGCAGAGAGATATAATTGCCAGGCCGGCTACCGGCGTCGGACGGAATGAAGAGACCACCGGACTGGGCTTCGAAAATCGCAACCTGAACGACGTCGCCATAACCAAGGGGGATTTCGGGCGCGCCACCGCGCCCACCGCCAAAACCCTTGAACGAGGTCGGCTGCGGAGTCGTGAAATAGGCCAAGACGTTCTTGCTGAGATCAACCAGGGCGTAGTCGATACCGACCCGACGCTCCTTCGTCGTTACCTTTACCGCGGCGTTTCGATCAACATCCTTGTGATCGGGGCCGGACCTTGGCAAGGACGTGCAGCTTGCCAATATACTCGTTAGCGCTACAACAATGGCGACGCGTGTACTACCAACAGGAAAACAACCCATAGACTAACCCGTGTTGACGCCCTTGAAGCTACTGCTCCGCAATCGGACAAATTACAAGACAATCCCTGATCAATAATTACCGAATGCCGTTTATCATTCTCTAACTGTGGCAGCCCGGCAACGCCGCGCCCTTCAGCAAACATACGGCCTCAGCCCGGCTCTCTGACGCCGGCAATAATCTAAAGGCTGGGTCCGCTATAAAATTTCTTAGGTTTAAGAGTCAACCCGCAGCCCTGAATCAATCCGGCATCTTCGAAAAACCTTCATAAATTCCATTCATTTAAGCCATTGCGCATGCACGGGTCACCCATATTGGCGATCCGTCTCGCGGTGACTGCGGCCGAGGCTGACTGCAACAACGGCGCTCAGGAATGCGGAAAAAAATACTGCGAAACCGGGGATTTGCAGCGAGAAATCGACCGCAGCATGAAGAGCGACCAGAACCGTCGCCGCTATGCCGAGCAGAACATAATGTCGCAGGCGCCGCCTCTCGGAGAGCCCGCGCCAGAAAACCCTCGCGAGCACTGCGAAAGCAAGAAACGTCGCAACTGGAAACGCTACCCCCAAGCCCAGAAATCCTTCGAGGTAGAAATTATGTGCACGGTCAAAAATCCCGAAGATGCCGCAGGCCGGATCACGATAGGCCGAAAAAACGGTGCGAAAGGTCCCGAGGCCCGTTCCGGTTAACCAGTGATCCGAAATGGCGCGCCATATGCCGGGCAGAATACAGAAACGATCATCATCCTCGAGCCGCCGTTCCTGCGCGCGTAAGATCGCTTGCCCTGCAAATATGCTTAGCAAGAGGACGACGAAAATCACTGCCGCGAGAAGCTTTAACACCGAATGCCATTTCGGTGCCGGTATTAAATATCGCCTTGAGCTGTTCCAATTGAGGACCAGCCAGGGAAAATAGAGGAGCGCGGCAACAAAAGTCGCGAATATTCCGGCGCGTGAGCGGCTCAGCATCAACGCGGTGAAACATGCGCATAAGAGCAGAATATAGATCCACGTTCTCAAGAGCAGAAGGTTTCGTCCTGGTTCGCCGGGCGGGTGGGTTGAATAGGAACGGGTAATGTCCCTGACCAGCGTCAGCATGAGCAACGTTCCCAGCCCGAGGAAAGTGGCGGCGGTATTGCGGTTGACGAAGACGGCCGTCAGGCTGTCGAGGTAGGCGTGTTTATCTATGACGATCAGGATGTGGGGAAACATCGAAAATTGCAGCAACCCGAAAGCGGCGATGCCGCCCGCCGCGAGCCCCAGGCTGGCCAGCACCTTCCGCGCTCGTTGATCGGTATCGCACAAGATAAGTCCGGTCAGAAACGTCACCAAAGGCAGGGCCACCCAGAGTAACGAGGCAAGCGTGTCGGCCGGTTCGACGGAGATCGCCGCATATTGGACGCCCGCCAGATCGCGCGCAGCGCTCCAGGCAGGGTTTGCCAGCAAATTGGCCGGCAGCTCGATCGTTTGGATAAATGTCCAGCTCGTCAGCACGACGAGCAAAAGCAAGGCGATCTTGAACACCCACCTGCTTTGTCTTGGCTCCGCAAACAGCAATACCGAAACGATGGCAAGAGCAAACATTCCGATTGCGGCGAAGGCGAAGGGCAAAGGTGTGACACTTCCAAAAGGAATGAGCGTCAATATCACCAGGCCAATGAAGGCAACGAGAATCGCTTCCCGCAAGACCTGCCTGTTGATGAGGTTGGATAACATTTGACTTCACTCACCAGCACCCAAAACGAGGCAATCACAACCAGTACGGTTAATATACTCGTACTAACATAAGTTGCAGATCAAGCGCTTGCGTGTTAAAGTGCAACAGAATTCCACATCGTTAAAATTGTCGCGAATGGCTTAAGCCAATCGAGACAGGACCCCGCTTATGCTCCTTCAAGCAGCAGAAACGGGATAGACGTTCTGTGCCCAATACTTGGCAGATCACTAAATCGCCATGCCATTGACTGAGCCAAAAGGCAAGCCTGATCTCAATCGCTTGCCCTGACGGGGATTAAGAGATGAAGAAAACCTTCGTTACACTTCTGGCACTGGCTTTTACAGCGGGGAATGCCTGCTCTGCATTCGCGGCCGGCCCCGCAGGTTTCGCCCGCGGCCTGACCAACGAGTCGGAGGTCAGCTATATCTCCGAAAAGGGAAAGATCGTTCCGCCCTTCGCCCAGGTGCTGTTCTGCGCCCAGAACCCTGCCGAATGCCGCGACAATAACGGACTGTCGGTCATCGCACTGACGGACAAAGAAATGCTGCAGCTGAAGAATGTGAACAACACCGTCAATCGTACCATGATCGGCCGCAACGATTCCCGCAACGAGCTGAACGGCGATGTCTGGAAGGTGAATGTGCGCAGCGGCGACTGCGAAGATTTTGCGTTGACCAAGCGCAGCCGCCTGATAGCGATGGGCTGGTCATCGCGCGCCTTGCGGATCGCAACAGCCTATACACCCTCCGGCGAAGGGCACGCCGTCCTCGTGGTCAGAACCGACAAGGGCGACCTGGTGCTCGACAACAGGCAAAGCAGCATCAAGAACTGGCGCGATACAGATCTGCGCTGGGACAAGATCCAATCGGGAACGGACCCCTACGTCTGGTACCGGCTGTAGCCGCCGAGGCAGCCGATAGAGCAATTCGTCTCATTCCCGGATTGAAGTCGAGCCGGCGCTCACGAACGGCTCGACTTGTCATATCGCCCACATAAACCTATGTTTTTGCCGTCGAGCGGGTGCCCGGCAGCAAACAGCGGCACCCTCGATACGACTTCCGATGTGGGTATTAAGCGATCTTCGATATTGTCTTTTGGCCCAGATTCAGTATGACGAACGCCATGCTGCGACGCAGCATGACGTTCTACTCTAATGATTTGAGGGAAATATGCGCATCACGATGATTGGATCAGGCTATGTCGGCCTCGTTTCAGGCGTTTGCTTTGCGGATTTCGGCCACGACGTCATCTGCGTCGACAAGGATCTGAGTAAGATCGAGGCCCTTCGCGAGGGCCGTATTCCGATCTACGAACCGGGTCTCGATCAGCTGGTTGCTGAAAATACCAGCACCGGCCGCCTCTCGTTTTCGACGGATGTCGGCGAAAGCGTTCGTGGCGCCGACGTCGTGTTCATCGCCGTCGGCACACCGTCCCGTCGCGGCGACGGCCATGCCGATCTCTCCTACGTCTATGCCGCTGCGCGCGAGATTGCCACCTATGTTGAGGGCTTCACCGTCATCGTCACCAAGTCGACGGTGCCGGTTGGCACCGGCGATGAGGTTGAGCGCATCGTGCGGGAAACCAATCCTTCGGCTGACGTCGCCGTCGTCTCCAATCCCGAATTCCTGCGCGAAGGCGCGGCGATCGAGGATTTCAAGCGTCCGGATCGGATCGTCGTTGGGCTGAATGACGACCGGGCACGCGAGACCATGACTGAAGTCTATCGTCCGCTCTACCTCAACCAGGCTCCCCTGGTCTTCACGAGCCGCCGCACCTCCGAGCTCATCAAATATGCGGCCAACGCCTTCCTGGCCATGAAGATCACCTTCATCAACGAGATCGCCGATCTCTGCGAAAGGGTCGACGCAAACGTCCAGGACGTTTCACGCGGCATCGGCCTCGATGGCCGTATCGGCTCCAAGTTCCTGCATGCCGGTCCGGGTTACGGCGGTTCATGCTTCCCCAAGGATACGCTTGCCCTTGCCAAGACGGCGCAGGATTATGACGCACCGGTCCGTCTGATCGAAACGACGATCTCGATCAACGACAACCGCAAGCGGGCGATGGGCCGCAAGGTCATTTCGGCCGTCGGCGGGGACATTCGCGGCAAGAAAGTCGCCATCCTCGGACTGACCTTCAAGCCGAACACCGACGACATGCGCGACAGCCCGGCCATTGCCATCATCCAGACCCTGCAGGACGCCGGCGCCCAGGTCGTCGGCTATGATCCCGAGGGTATGGACAATGCCCGCAAGGTCATCGAGAACATCGAATATGCGAACGGCCCTTACGAAGCCGCTGCCGACGCCGATGCCCTCGTCATCGTCACTGAATGGAACCAGTTCCGCGCACTCGATTTCAACCGCCTGAAGCAGTCGATGCGCGCTCCGGTCCTGGTCGATCTGCGCAACATCTACCGCAGTGACGAGATCCGCAGACACGGCTTTACCTATACCGGTATCGGCACCAACCTTTACCAGGACGCCTGACGAGCCTGGCAACTATGTGAACCTTCTGGCGCCGCGGGCACAAGTCCGCGGCGATTGTTTTTGAAGCGTGCCCCACGCTCTCTTCGCCCAGCGCATCGGCTTAAAGATCGGAATCGATTTTCGAAAAGGACGACAGAGGGATTCAGAGGGAAGCGCGTCCTTGGAGCGTCCAAAGACTCTAAAGCAGCCCTACCCGCGTCCCCTTGATCGTCAGTACGGTCAGCCGGCCCGTCGCCGAAACGGCGGTGTCGATGCCGATGCGTTGCGGACCGAATGTCGGGGCTCGTCCCGGAGTATGTCCGTGGATCACGAGGACAGGAAGCTGCGGTCCCTCGTCCAGGAAGGGCTGCCGGATCCACATGAGGTCGCTGTCTTTTTGTTTCTCAAGATCGATGCCGGGTCTGACGCCTGCATGCACAAACACCACCCTGCCCATTCGCACCATGATCGGCAGCGATTCGAGGAACTGGATATGCCGCTCGGGTATCATATTGCGAATGACGCGGGCGATCGTTTCGTTTCCGGCCGCCGACTGCAGGAGATGCTCGATATCGATGCCGTATGAGTGCAGCGTCTCCGTCCCGGCGAAACCCAGCCATTCGAGAATACCCGCCGGTTTGCGATAGAGCTTCACCAACTCAGCATCGTGATTGCCGCAAAGGACCAAGCGCTGAAATCCTGGCGGCGGGTTCTTGCTCAGGAACTCCAGAACCGCGCTTGAATCCGGTCCACGGTCGACATAATCGCCGAGCATGACGATGAGTTTCGGCCCCTGGATGCGTGCTGCGTCCTCTTCGATACGGCGATGTACGTCGAGGAGTTCGTTGTAACATCCGTGAACATCGCTCATGGCGTAGACCGCAGCGAAGTCGCCTTCGGCAAAGGTCAGCCGAGCGCGCTGCTTACGATTGCCGGCCAGCATCGGTATCTGTTGTCGCCACCGTCCTAGATAATTAGACATGTAACCCATTTATGAGACCCGACCGCGTGGCGGGTTGATCGATTTCCCATCTATCGCTGCAATGGCACGAATCGCAGTGTTCATAAGAAGTTGGCCTGATCGCGGCGTCGACAATGTAGCCGCAACCTCTTGCCATATTCGGAACGACATGATCCTTCGCGGTTTGCTGAACCGCGCGCGCCAGGCTCGCCTGCGCGGCCGCTACAGAACGCTGCGCTCCCACATCAGGCAACGGGGACGGTCCATCCTTGTAGCTCGCAGTTGAAAGCGCAAGGGTCTCCTGCGTATCTTCCCCTGGGTGCAAAGCGCCGCAGCTCACCGGCGATAGCAAAACGGCTGCCGCGGAAATCGGCGTTCTGTACTTATCCATAGATGGGAAGACATCGCGATTAATAACAGGTTGTATTTTATTACATGATGCTTAACCACTGGTTAAACTTATGTCTACTGGTTCGATTCTTTCACATTCAGCTGTGTCATCCAATATTTCCACCCCTGGAAGAACTCGAAATGATTGACTTTCCACAGGTGAGGACTTCGAAAAAGCTGCACACATCAACTATAGCGAGAGGCTGCCGGAAAAAATGAACGTTAAAGCAGATCACGCTTGACGACCCTGCGACGCCGCATAAATATGGTGCGCTGCGAGCGTGAATGACAATTCTTGATCAGGAATCTCAGATCCAAAACTGCGGGGTGCAAAGTGGAAACTGCGGTTGATTCGAAACTTATCGAGGCGATCAGCTACGACGAAGACAGCCGGCATCTACGGGTCTATCTGACCAACGGTCAGAGACGAGAATATGAAGGAGTCCCCAAAGGCGTCGTCGTCGGTTTGACGATGGCAGAATCACCGGGGAATTTTTACATGAAGGCGATAAGAGGCAAATATCCTCATCGCCCATAAGCATGTCGCGCAGAACTGCGCTGCGGTTTTGCGGCAACGACACGCGTAATCGGGGACCTAAAGCGCAAGGAGCGAATCTGAAAGATCGCGACGCGCTTTGGATAACTTGTCGATCAACGACGCCATGATCGTCGTTGCAGCAATGATGCGGGGCCGGCATTCGCCGGCCCCGCTCAATATCTTGGCCACTGTGCCGGCACAGATCAATAGCCGCCGAGGAAGTCGCCAACCGCATTAATCTCCGATGGAGCGATCTCGTGCCCACCGGCATGCCAGACCGTCCTGACCTCCGCGCCCCGGCCCTCCAGGTGCGCAGACAGCGCCTGGGTCACCGCAATCGGAGCGATCGGATCCCGCTGCCCGGCTGTCACCAGCACCTTTCTTCCCGCGAGTGTCGAGCGAGCCTCCGGCTGAAACGGAATGAGCGGATGCATCAGAACCGCGGCGTCGAAGATGCCCTTTTCGATCAGCACATTGGCAAGAATATTTGCGCCGTTCGAAAAACCCAGGCCGAGAATGTGAGAAGCCCGGTATTCGTCGGCAAATGCCTTGACGTAGGCCGCCATCTTCTCCGTCGCGCGTGAGAGGTCGGACATGTCGTAGACCCCTTCCCCGGTGCGGCGGAAAAACCGCGCCGCACCATATTCGGAAACATCGCCGCGCGGCGAAAGAATCGTTGCTTCGGGCAGCAGCCGTCGGCCGAAATCGAAGAACTGGTTTTCATCGCCGCCGGTGCCGTGCAGCACGAGCAGAATAGGTTTGTCAGGTGCACCGGCATGCAGCCGGTGCACATATCCTGTTTCGGTCATCTTGCCCTCCTTACGCTTCGAGCGGCTGCAGATGCTGCTCGAGCAAGGCGCGAAGATGCGCGTGCTGCTGCGGCAGCTTCAGCGCTTCGCCGAGATGAGCCGTGTCTTCGTCCCGGTCGAAGCCGGGCTCATTGGTCGCGACCTCGAACAAAACGCACCCCGGCGTGCGGAAGTAGATCGCCCAGAAATAATCCCGGTCGATGACAGGCGTGACCTGATAGCCGGTATCCATCAGCGCCTTGCGCACTTCGAGCTGCTTTTCGCGATTCTCGACGGCAAAGGCGACATGGTGGACGGAGCCGGCGCCGGGAAGCGCGCGGGCAATGTTCGGCATCGTCTCAAGGTCGATGAGGTGCGCGCCGTTGCCGTCAGGCTTGATCAGCCGCTTGATGCCATCCCGCTCCTCAGCCACTTGATAACCCATGAATTTCAAGAGTTCGGCCGTCGCGCCCTCGTCTCTCAGCCGCAAGGCAACGGAGTGGAAGCCGCGAATGGCGTGATCCTCGCTGATGCCGCCATGCGTCCACGGCTGGCGGTCATCGTCCTTGACCTCGACGAGCGCGAAGCCGTCGCCATCCGGGCCGGAGAAGTTGAGGCGCTTTTCGCCGAAGCTTTCCTCAGCCTTCACGCCGCCGAGACCAAGCGTAGCGAAGCGGTCACTCCAGAAGCCGAGCGAGCCTTGCGGGACGGAAAATACCGTCGTGCCGACCTCACCGGTGCCGGGGCGGCCCTGCGCCATCTTCGGGAACGGGAAATAGGTCATGATCGTGCCGGGCGCACCGGTCTCATCACCATAGTAGAGGTGGTAGACATCAGGCGCATCGAAATTGACCGTCTTCTTGACGCGACGCAGGCCGAGCGCATGGGTGAAAAACTGGTTGTTGGTGCGGGCGTCCTCCGCCATCGACGTGACGTGGTGCAGACCCTTGATCTGATCGAGCATGTGAGACCCCTTTCTTGCCCGCCTTTCGCGGGCTTTTCATGGATCATAAATGCGCCTCACCCGGCCTCCGGAATAGACCCTGAGACCAAAACGCATTGTCTATTATTAGTGAACAAAGATCAGGCCGCGTTCACTTCAGGCGCCGTGAGGATCTGCCGGCAATTGCCAGTCGATCGGGGCCCGCCCGCGGGACTGGAGGAAGGTATTCGCCTTGGAAAAGTGTTTGCACCCGAAGAAGCCGTTGTGGGCGGAAAGCGGCGAGGGATGCGGCGCCTTGAGCACCAGATGCCGCGCCGTGTCGACAAAGGCGGCCTTGCGCTGGGCATAGGAGCCCCAGAGCATGAAGACGACGGATTCGCATTCGTCATTGACTTTGCCGATAACGGCATCGGTGAAGCGCTCCCACCCTTTGCCTTGGTGGGCGGCCGCTTGCCCTTCCTCGACCGTCAGCACGCTGTTCAGCAAAAGCACGCCCTGCCTTGCCCAATGTTCGAGAAAGCCGTGACGCGCCGGCGATATCCCGAGATCGGTCTCCATCTCCTTGTAGATATTGACGAGCGAGGGCGGTATGCGCACGCCCGGCCGGACGCTGAAGCACAGGCCATGGGCCTGCCCCAGCCCGTGATAGGGATCCTGTCCAAGGATGACGGCCTTGACATTGGCAATCGGCGTCAGATCAAGAGCGCGGAAATATTCGCTGCCCTTCGGGAATATCCGCTTGCCCACTCGTTTCTGCGCGACGAGGAAGGATTTGAGTTGTTGCATATAGGGGCTTGAAAACTCCCCCGCAAGCGCGGCCTTCCAGCTCTCATCGAGACTGACGGATGTATCGCTCATCAGGAACCCTTCAGCATAGGACGAAACAATGGACACACGGTTCTAACAAAATCGATCTACGCTGCAATGCCTGTCGGCAATGGGTCTACGTCTTTAGGATCGGCGAGAGAAGACTGCGAGAGGCTGTCCGAGGCATCGTCGTTCGTGTTTAACTATATGATGGCTTCGGTATTTACGCCGGCAGGCGGCCTGAGTAGAACCTTGATTGTAAACTGGAGACACCTCTTCAAATGAAATTCGGCACGAGCGGCCTTCGCGGACTTTCAGTGGATCTCAAGGGTCGCGCCTCGGCTCTCTACGCGATGGCGTTCGGCAAATATCTGCTGAAAAGCGGCAAGGCACAGACCGGCGACATCATTTTGATCGGCCGCGACTTTCGCGATTCGAGCCCCGAAATCTCGGGCAATTGCGCTGGCGCGCTTGCCGCGCTCGGCTTCCGCATTTTCGACTGCGGCAATGTCCCGACGCCAGCCCTTGCTCTTTATGGTCTTGAAAGCAAGGCCGCATGCCTGATGATAACCGGCTCTCATATTCCGGCGGACCGCAACGGCATCAAGTTCTACCGTCCGGACGGCGAGATCGACAAATCGGACGAGGCTGCAATTACCGCCTTGGCGGCCGAAATCGAGAAAAGTGGCGAAGCGGTGATCCAGGCGCCAGCGGCGATGGAAGATCGTGAGGCGATCTGTCGACAGCTCTTTTTCGAACGCAATACGGCCCTGCTTCCGCAAGGCGCGCTGTCCGGCCTGAAGATCGGCGTCTACCAGCACAGCACCGTCGCCCGTGATCTCCTGGTCGACGTTCTTGCCCATTATGGCGCTGAGGTCACCGTTCTCGGGCGTTCGGATAGCTTCATTCCGGTCGATACAGAAGCCGTTTCCGAGGAGACCATCACGCTGATGAAGCGCTGGGTCTCCGATCACAGCTTCGATACAATCGTCTCGACCGATGGCGACGGCGACCGCCCGCTGGTCGCCGACGAAACCGGCACGCCACTGCGCGGCGACCTCCTCGGCCTTATAGCAGCCAATTTCTTGGGAGCTCGCATCGTGGTGACGCCCGTCACCTCCAATTCCGGCATCGAGGTCGCGGGCTCCTTCGCCGTCAAGCGCACCCGTGTCGGCTCTCCCTTCGTCATAACAGGCATGGAAGAGGCCGTGGCGGCCGGCGACAATCGGGTCATGGGCTTTGAGGCCAATGGCGGTTTGCTGACCGCCAGCCCTTTCGATGTCAACGGGCAGAACGTCCGCGCCCTGCCGACGCGCGATTGTTTTATTCCCATGCTTGCAGTCCTGTCGCTTGCGGCCGCTCGCAGGCAGCCGCTCTCTGCCATTGCGACCTCCTATAAGCTGCCCTTCGCTGCTGCCGATCGTCTGGAGAATTTCCCGGTGGAGACGAGCGCCGCGCTGATGCAACACTTGCGCGCCTCGGATCAAAATCTCCGTTCTTTCCTGCAGCCGATCGGCGCTGTCGCGACCAAATCCGATATTGACGGGCTTCGGATGACACTGACGGACGGCCGGATCATCCATTTCCGCCCATCCGGCAATGCGCCGGAAATGCGCTGCTACGTGGAAGCCGGCAGCGAGCCTGCAGCTCTCGACCTGCTGCACGCCGGTCTCAACAGAATAAGAGGCTGGGCAGCCGCCCGCTGACATGCAACCAGTAAGGTCGTCTATTTCAAGGAACCCGCCTATGACGCAGAAAATCGTTCCCGTGATCATGGCCGGCGGCAAAGGCACGCGGCTCTGGCCGCTTTCCCGTGCGACCGCGCCGAAACAATTCATCCAATTCGTGGGTAATAAGACGCTGTTTCAGGAAACGCTCGAACGCGTTTCCGATCCCGAGCTCTACGAAGCTCCGATCGTCGTCACCAATGAGGAGTTCCGCTTCCTGGTCGCCGAGCAGGCCCGCGCACTTGCCATTCCGCTCGCCGCCGTGCTGCTCGAGCCCGTTGCCCGCAACACCGCCGCAGCGGTCGCCGCTGCCGCGACGCTCGCCGCCGAGCTCTTCGGCAAGGACACGATCATCCAGATGCTCGCCTCGGATCATGAAATCCTCGCCGACAAGAGCTATTTCGACTGTATCCGCATCGCTCGCGAGGCGGCGGCCGACGGCAGGCTCGTCACCTTCGGCATCAACCCGACCGAGCCGGCGACGGGCTATGGCTATATCGAGATCGGCGATGCGCTTGTTAATGGCGCCCACAAGGTGAGCCGCTTCGTCGAGAAGCCGGCATTGGATGAAGCCCAGCGGATGCTCGCCGACGGCGGCTTCTACTGGAACTCGGGCATCTTCATGTTCCCGGTGACGGAACTTCTTGCCGAGCTGCAGGAATATGCGCCCGAGGTGCTGAAGGCTTCAAGCAAGGCTCTTTCCAAGGCAAGCCGCGATCTCGACTTCACCCGCCTCGATGCCGACCATTTCGCCAAGAGCCCGGATATATCGATCGATTATGCGGTCATGGAAAAGACGTCGAAGGCCGCGGTCGTCCCCTCACCATTCCGGTGGTCGGACATGGGAAGCTGGGATGCCGTTTGGAAATCGGGCAAACGCGACGATAACGGCAATGTCGCCGCCGCAAACACGACCGTCGTCAATACCCGCAACTCGCTGGTCATGACCCATGGCGTGCACCTTGCCGTCCAAGGCATGGAGGATGTCGCCGTCATCGCCAGCGAAGACGCCGTCTATGTCGGACCGCTCAAGGACAGCCAGAACGTCGGGCAATTGGTCAAGATGCTGGCCTCCTCCTCGGCGACGGCGAAATTTGCCGAAACGCATCCGACATCCTACCGACCGTGGGGCGGCTATACCTCTATCTTCAACGGCGACCGCTTTCAGGTGAAGCGCATCTTCGTCACGCCGGGCAAGAAGCTTTCGCTGCAAAAACACCACCATCGCTCCGAGCACTGGGTCGTCGTCAAGGGAACGGCCGAGGTGACGATCGGCGAAAATGTGCAGATGCTGCGTGAGAACGAAAGCGTCTATATCCCGCTCGGAGAAGTCCATCGTCTCGCCAATCCCGGCAAGATCGTTCTCGAGCTCATCGAGGTTCAGACGGGCTCCTATCTCGGCGAGGACGATATCATCCGCATCGTCGACGAATTCGGAAGAACGTAAGCCAAGCGTCGGAACGGCCGGCGGGCCAAGTCAGCCCGCCGGCGCTTGCGGCATGCCCACCATCCCTGTTGAATTCCCTGCCGGGATTCTCGTAGAATGAATGAGCCGACAGACCTGACAGGAGATGTCCTCTGATGCGTACCCTGCCCGCCCTCGCCGGATTTCTTTCAATCCTGCTGCCGGCAATGACCTTTGCCCAAACGGCGAACATGCGCGCCGCAAGCGAGGCGGAAATCCGACAGCATCTGCCCGGCACGTCGGAGCTGAAAGAAAGCAGCAACGGCTATGAATATCGCGAGGGCAGCAAGAATGGCTACAAGATCAACAATGGCCAGGTCTGTGTCCGGTTTCCCGATAAGTCGACCGACTGCGTCAACGTGAAGACTGACGGCAAGAATTTTCAGATGATCGACCGCAAGGGCGGCCGGACCAGATTCTAATTTCAGCCCGGCTTATCTTGCCTGTTATCGTGCCGGCGCCGTCTCGCCGCTCTTATCGACAACGAATTCGGCGATCAGCCCTGAATGGTTGGAGCCGAGATTGTCGTCGAGGCGCTTCAACGACGTCAGATGAAGCGGCGCGCGCGCGAATATGTGATCGATGGCAATACCCAACCGACCGGCGGCGATCGGCCATGTCGCCGGTTCGGGCGCCATAGTCTTCAGCTTCTGCTTGCGCAGGAGAGCCTGAATGCTGGGAGCGATCGACGACGAATTGAAATCGCCGGACAGCACCAGCGGACCTGAGATCGCATCAAGCGCTTTGCTGAGATCGTCCAGCTCTTCGATCTGGTAATCGTCGAAATAGGGTTTGGTGAGATGGGCCGACACGAGATTGACGGTATGCCCGCCAAAATCGACGCTCGCTGCGACCAGCCTGTCTTTCCGCAAGCTGCCGATGCTCGCAACCTGGCGGGTCACGAACGGGCGTTTCGATAGCACCAGCGTATCGCAGCTGTCTTTGCCGTTGTCGCAACCGATATGATACGGATAGACCTTGAACAATCGCTGCAGATGGAACGTCAGCGGCTTGGCTTCGAGCAGATTGACGACATCGGCATTCGAAGCGATCACCATATCCGCGATGGCGGTCGAATTTTTCCAGTTATCGATCGCAACGTTGAACGACATCAGACGGAAAAGCGGCGCCGTTCCCGTTCCCCTGTCGTCCCCGGCGAATTCACGGAGCATGATAACGCCGTGCGCGGTGAGGAGCAGCGAGACAAGCAGAAGGGCAAAGCCGTAAGCATGTCTTCTGACAACCAGGATGACGAGGCTGGCGGCGGCGAATGTGAGGCCGAGATGGATCTGAAAACTGTAGATGAAGGAGAGCAGCCAGAAATTCGTGAGATAGCGCAGCGACACGACCGCAATGGCCAGGGTCAGAAACGCAGAGAGAATCCAATAAACTATGTTTCTCATCAATCCCTGGTCTCGCCTGAACAGGATGTCGCCCGAAACCGCTCAACCATTTCGGCATCATGCTCAAGACGACCGCCGCCCATAACATGCAAGCCGCTATGTTGCAATGCAGCATAGCGTCCAGAAACGACGACAGCAGCGCCGCGTCAGGTGCTATCTTTCAATGGCCTATCGACTCGGCCTCTTTTTATCCTGTAAGTGGGTGCCATTTTACGGAATCGGCTTTTGCCGCCGGCAGGGAGCCGAGAAAAGGTGGGAATGCGCTACTTCATTACAGGTACTGCCGGCTTTATCGGTTTTCATCTGGCTAGGCGCCTGTTGCAGGAAGGGCATGAGGTGACAGGCTTCGACGGCCTCACTCCTTATTACAACGTCAAGCTCAAAGAGATGCGCCACGCCGCACTCTCTCAGTTTCCGGCCTTCCGGCCTGTCATATCAATGCTTGAGGACCGGCCGGCGCTGGAAGCGGCAGTCTCCGCGGCCGCGCCTGACATCCTGATCCATCTCGCCGCGCAAGCCGGAGTTCGCTACAGCCTGGAAAATCCCGAAGCCTATATACATTCGAATGTCGAAGGCTCCTGGAACATCATGGAAATCGCCCGGCGGGTTGAAGTCCGCCATCTGATGCTGGCCTCGACGTCATCGATCTATGGCGCCAACGCGACTGTCCCCTTCCGCGAAACCGACCGTGCCGACGAACCGCTGACCATCTATGCCGCGACGAAGAAATCGATGGAGCTGATGGCACACAGCTATGCCCATCTCCACAAGATTCCGACGACAGCCTTCCGTTTCTTCACCGTCTATGGCCCATGGGGCCGGCCCGATATGGCGCTGTTCAAATTCGCCAAGAACATGCTCGAAGGCCAGCCGATCGAGATCTACGGCGAAGGCAATATGAGCCGTGACTTCACTTATATAGACGATCTCATCGAAGCGATCGTCCGGCTCTCGGCCATTGCTCCGCGCGAAGAGAATCGTTTGGCCGACGCGAGCATCGAAACGCTCTCGCGACAGGCGCCTTTCCGCGTCGTAAATATCGGCGGCGGCCAGCCGGTCAGTCTGATGGATTTTGTTGAAACGGTGGAAAAGGCGCTCGGCCGTCCTGCCATCCGCAAGATGCTGGCCATGCAGAAGGGCGACGTACCGCGCACCTTCGCCGCCCCTGATCTGCTCGTCGCGCTGACGGGCTACAAGCCGGGCACAACGCTCGATGTCGGCGTCAAAGCCTTCGTCGAATGGTATCTCGACGTTCGTCGCGAACTAGACGCTTAATCCGAACATCCTCGCGACTTAGCGCAGAAACGCGAGCGCTTCCACGGTGCCGATAGTCTTTGCAAACACATAGTCGATGGCAAAACTCAGGCTCTTCGAATAGGCCTTGAGCCGATAGCCCTCGCCTTCGATAGCAGCCGGGCTGCGTAGAACGAAGGGAACGCTCGGCCGCACGAAACCCACACGTGTCGTCAGCGGAATCTCGGGCGAACGGCCGATGGCAGACGTATACATCAGGTCTTGGGCAAGACCGGCAGGCCCGATGGCGAGGGCCGGCCCGGCAGCCGCAGTGATGCTCAAGGTCAAGGCGATGGCGGCAAGAGTTTTCTGCATGTCGAAGTCCCCGTTTTCGGATCGCAGGGCTTTCGTTTCGCCCTGATCCAAGCGGTCGATGCGTCTGTCCACGCTTCGGCCGCCTTCATGAGAACACTCTACACACCAGAATTTGCAGGGCTTTTAAGCGGATCGGTCAAATTTTAGGAAATCTGGCTTTCTGTCGGAAGGCCATCGACATGCTTGACGAAACCAGCCACACCGCGGCTGGAAGCGATGCCCCGACGCGGACCGCAGCTTAGAGGATGCGATCCAGTTTCTTGTTGATATGCAGGTTCGGCATCAGGCCCGCGCTCTGCGCGGCATGATAGGATTCTCGCGCCGCATCGAACGAGATCGACCACATGATGGCGCTGAGCAGGAGCGCGATAATATAGATTTGGATACGCATCGCATTGGCGGTACGGAAGGAGCAAGGCAGTTTTGTGTCAAAAAATGAGCGCATAACGAGAAAAACAACGGCTCTTCGTTTCGCCGCGGGCGGGCGCCGGACACACATCCCCGCGATGGCGCTTCCCACCTAGAGCAATTCCAGGCAAAGCGCGAAGCGGTTTTCCTTCCGGAATGGCACAAGGTTGGAGCGGTCCTGCGCTTCCGTGAAAAGCTGAACCGCTTTAGCCGCCATCCCGACGTCTGAAAGGACGCACGTGCCCTTTTCCGCGTCCAGACAGGCTCGCTACCGAAAATATATCATTCGATTGACTTACTTTGGCTTTGGTGTTATGAATTCCGTCATGACCCAGAACAGTGACACTCCAAATCCACCGGCCTCCGCCCGCGCCGAGATCGCCCGCCAGAAGATGCTGACGGCCGCTCTCGACGTATTCGGGCGCTACGGCTTTGACGGCGCCTCAACCCGCCAGCTGACCGAAGCCGCCGGCGTCAACCTGCAGGCGATCCCCTATTATTTCGGCAGCAAGGAAGGCCTCTACATCGCCACCGCCGAACATCTGATGATGCAGATCGACGCCCATGTCAGCGGCATGCGGGCGCACATCGGCGCGCATCTCATGGCACTGGACGCAGCCGGCAAGCCGCTCGGCGAAGCCGAGGCGCGCGCCTTCCTCACCGAAGTCCTCCAGACCATGGTGACGCTCTTCGTCGCCAGGGAATCCGAACCTTGGGCCCGCTTCCTGATCCGCGAGCAGATGGAGCCGACCGAAGCCTTCCGGCGGGTCTATCAGGGCATCATGCGTCCGATGATTGAAATGGGCCGGCGCCTGGTCGGTGCCATTCTCGGCGAAGATCCGGCGTCCGAACATGTGCGCCTGCGCACCTTCAATCTCGTCGGCAGCATCCTCATCTTTCGTTTTGCCCGTGCGGCCGTTCTCGCCCAGATGGAATGGGACACCTTCGGCCCGAAGCAGGTGGAACTATTGCGCGGCCTTGCCGCCGAACTGGTCGATGTCATCGGCCCGTCGAAACGAGGTGCGGCATGAAACGCATTCTTCCCATCGCCGTCCTTCTCTTCGCCAGCGCAGGTGCTGCAGCCTGGTGGTACGGCTTGCCCGAGCGGTTCGGCTGGCGGCCCGAGGCCCGGCGTGAATTCGTCCTTTACGGCAATGTCGATGTCCGCCAGGTCTCGCTCGGCTTTCGCGTCAGCGGCCGTATCTCCGAACTTGGGGTCGACGAGGGCGATATCGTCAAGAGAGGAACGCTTTTGGCGAAGCTCGACGCCGCACCCTACGAATTCGCCGTCCGCTCCGGCGAAGCCAACGCCGCGGCCCTTCGCGCTACGCTCGATAAGCTGACGGCCGGCCCGCGGCCGACCGAAATCGCCCAGGCGCGCGCCGCCTACGACGAAAGCCTCGCGGATCTGCAGAATGCCAACCTCGCCTATGAGCGCGCCCGCCAGCTTCGCCCGCAGGGCACGATTTCCGAAGCGAACCTCGACCAGGCGACCGCCGCAAAGGCGATGGCCGCCGCTCGCTCGCAATCCGCCAGCGAGGCGCTGAAGCTGCTGCAGGAAGGCTCGCGCGCCGAGGACATCGCCGCCGCCGACGCCCAGCTGAAGGCCGCCGAGGCCACACTCGCCTCAGCCCGAACTTCGCTCGCAGACACCGAACTGCGCGCTCCGAACGACGGCGTCATCCTCTCGCGGGTGCGGGAGAACGGCGCGATCGTCTCGCCGGCCGATACCGTCTTCGTGCTCTCCCTGACAGAGCCGGTCTGGGTGCGCAGCTATGTCGCCGAACCCGATCTCGGCCGCGTCCACCCCGGCATGAAAGTATCCGTCACCTCCGATACCCAGCCGGATAGACCCTATGAAGGCACCATCGGCTTCATCTCGCCGGTCGCCGAATTCACGCCGAAGTCGGTGGAGACGCCTGAACTGAGGACCGATCTCGTCTATCGCCTGAGGATCGTCATCGACAGGCCCGGCCCCGACCTGCGGCAGGGCATGCCGGTCACCGTGCGGCTGTCCGCGCCGCCGACAGGCCGACAATGACTGCCCCGGAACCCGGTCGGGACGCCAGGCCGCTCGTTCGGATCGACGGCGTCACCAAACGCTTCGGCGATGCACCTGCAGCCCTTAACGCCGTCTCCGGCGTCATCGGCGGCGGCGCGATCACCGGCCTCGTTGGTCCCGACGGCGCCGGCAAGACGACGCTAATCCGGCTGATGACCGGCCTGATGCTGCCCGACACCGGAACGATGGAAGTGCTGGGCTTCGACACCAGAAAGAACGCCGCCGGCATTCAGGCGGCGATCGGCTACATGCCGCAGCGCTTCGGTCTTTATGAGGATCTCTCGGTGCAGGAAAACCTCGACCTCTATGCCGATTTGCGCGGCCTGCCGAAGAGCGAACGCACCGGCGCCTTCGACGAGCTGCTGACCTTCACCGACCTTAAACGCTTCACCGGCAGGCTCGCCGGAAAGCTCTCCGGCGGCATGAAACAGAAGCTCGGCCTTGCCTGCGCGCTTCTGAAAAAGCCGCGCCTGCTGCTGCTCGACGAACCGGGCGTCGGCGTCGACCCGATCTCGCGCCGCGACCTCTGGAAGATGGTCGAGAACCTGACTAGGGAAGGCATAGGCGTGGTCTGGTCGACCGCCTATCTCGACGAGGCCGAAGCCTGCGACCACGTGCTGCTCTTGAACCAGGGAAAACTGCTTTTCTCGGGAAAACCGAATGAAATGACCGAGCGCGTCAGCGATCGTGTCTTCCGGGTATCCGATGTGACCGGCCGCCGTCGGCAGGTTCTCGCCGAACTCCTGGAGGCCGATGGCATCATCGACGGGGTGATTCAGGGCGAGGCGATCCGCCTCGTCGCGGCCAGCGGCAAGACGCCCGATATCGGCAAGGCCGGCGACGGCGCATCGCTTTCCCCCGCCCCACCGCGTTTCGAGGACGCCTTCGTCGATAAGCTCGGCGGCGGCCCCGGCGGCCGCTCCCGGCTTGCCGAAGCGCAAGAGCCGCTGAAAGCCGAGGGTGACCGGCCGGTTATCGAGGCCAGGGGCCTGACCAAGCGCTTCGGCGATTTCACCGCCGCCGACGACATCAGCTTCGATATCCGCCGCGGCGAGATCTTCGGCCTCCTCGGTCCGAACGGCGCCGGCAAGTCCACCACCTTCAAGATGCTCTGCGGCCTGTTGAAGCCGACCGGCGGCGAAGGCCGCGTCGCCGGCTTCGATCTCCGTCGCGATGCCGCCGAAGCACGCAACCAGCTCGGCTATATGGCGCAGAAATTCTCTCTCTACGGCGATCTTACAGTCATGCAGAACCTGGAATTCTTCGCAGGCGTCTATGGCCTTCGCGGCCAGCGCAGGCGCGAGCGCATAGAGCTGATGGCCGACATTTTCGATTTCGGCCGCCATGCCCGCGACGCCGCCAAGGATCTGCCGCTCGGGCTCAAGCAACGCCTGGCACTTGCCTGCGCCGTCATGCACGAACCGCGCGCCCTCTTCCTCGATGAACCGACCTCCGGCGTCGATCCGATCACTCGCCGCGAGTTTTGGACGCATATCAATGGCCTGGTCGAAAAGGGTGTCACCGTGCTCGTCACCACCCATTTCATGGACGAGGCGGAATATTGCGACCGCATTTCGCTGATCTACCGCGGCCGTTCGATCGCGCTCGGTTCTCCCGATGAGTTGAAGGCACGTGTCGCGACAAAGGATGTGCCGGACCCGACGATGGAGGACGCCTTCATCGCGCTGGTGCAGCAATCAGAAGCGGAGGATGCAGCATGAGCATTTCCTCCGGCCGGCTCCGGCGTCTTGCAGCTCTGGTGCGCAAGGAAAGCTTCCAGGCGATCCGCGACCCGAGCAGCATCCTCATCGCCTTCGTACTGCCGCTGATCCTGCTCTTCCTCTTCGGCTACGGCGTCTCGCTCGATACAACGCGTACCCGCATAGGCCTCGTGACCGAGGAGATGACGCCGCTGACGCAGGACCTCGCGGCCAGCTTCCGGGCCTCGCGCTACTTCGACGTGGCGATCGGCCGTGACCGCCGCCTGTTCGAAGAAGATCTCGTGATCGGAAAGGTGCGCGGCATCGTCGTCATCCCGGCCGATTTCACCACCCGTTATACCGCCGGCAACCGCCCGCAGGTCCAGGTGATTGTCGACGGCTCCGATCCGAACACGGCGAACTTCGTCCAGAACTATGCGCAGGGCGCCGTTGCCAACTGGGAACAGCAGAGGCAGGCGGACGTCGCCTCCCACAGTCCCGCCATCACAGTCGAGCAGCGCTTCTGGTTCAATCCGGAGCTGACCAGCCGCAATTTCCTCGTGCCGGGCTCGATCGCCATCGTCATGACGCTGGTCGGCACGCTGCTGACCTCACTCGTCGTCGCCCGCGAATGGGAGCGCGGGACGATGGAAGCAATGATGGCGACCCCGGTGACGGCCGTCGAGCTGCTTGCCGGCAAGATCCTGCCTTATTTTCTGCTCGGCTTGACGTCGATGACGCTCTGCGTTCTGCTTGCGGTCTTTCTCTTCGGCGTGCCGTTCCGCGGCTCGGTCGCTGGCCTTTATGCCCTGTCGGCCGCCTTCCTGATCCCGGCGCTGGGGCAAGGCCTGTTGATCTCGACGGCGACCAAGAACCAGTTTCTCGCCTCGCAGCTGGCGCTGATCTCCGCCTTCCTCCCGGCCTTCCTGCTCTCGGGCTTCCTGTTCGAGATCAATTCCATGCCCAGGATCATCCAGTGGATCACCTTCATCGTGCCGGCCCGCTACCTGATCCCCAGCCTGCAGACGGTGTTTCTCGCTGGCGACATCTGGCCGATGTTCGGACAGGCAATCTCGGTCATGCTGACGATCGGCGGCGTCATGTTCGTCCTGGCCGCACGCAGCACCAGAAAGAGGATCGGCTGAGATGGGATGGACAAGGCTCTACGCCCTCATCGTCAAGGAATTGCTCGCCGTGCTGCGCGACCCCAAGGGCCGCGCCATCCTGATCGGCCCGCCGATCGTCCAGCTCCTCGTCTTCTCCTATGCGGCGACGCTCGAAGTGCGCAATGTCGACGTCATGATCCTCAACCGCGACAACGGCCATTGGGGCCAGGAGCTGATCGAGCGTATCGATGGCTCGCCGACCTTCCGCAATATCGCGATCGCCGCCGAACAGGCTGAGGTCCAGGTGGCGATAGACAATCAGACGGTCATCGCCGCGATCGAAATCGGCCCGGATTTCTCCCGCAATATCGAAGCGGGAACGCCGACCGACCTGCAGGTGGTGCTCGACGGCCGCCGCTCCAACGCCTCGCAGATCGTCGCGGGCTACCTCTCGCAGATCGGTGCGGCGCTTGCTGCCGAGACGCCGGCCGGCAAACGCGCCGGCGCCAGCACCGTCTCATCCGTGCCGCGCAACTGGTTTAACCCGAACCTCACCTATCAATGGTTCATGGTGCCGAACCTGATCGCCAGCATCGCGCTCCTGATCGGCCTGATCGTCACGGCACTGTCGATTGCCCGCGAGCGCGAACTCGGCACCTTCGACCAGCTGATGGTCTCCCCGTTGCGCCTGCACGAGATCCTGATCGGCAAGCTGATCCCGCCGATGATGATCGGCCTCTTTCACATCACTGTCTATATTCTCGCTGCCGTCCTCCTCTTCGAGGTGCCGCTGCGCGGCTCGCTCTTCCTGCTTTACGGCAGCGCGATCTTCTATCTCGGTTCTGTCGCCGGCCTCGGTCTTTTCATCTCTGCGCTGTCGATGACGCAGCAGCAGGCGATCCTCGGCGCCTTCCTGTTCATGGTCCCGGCCATGTTGCTCTCGGGCTTCGCGACCCCGATCGAAAACATGCCGGGCTGGCTGCAGCCGATAACCTACGTCAATCCGCTGCGCTATTTCCTGGTGATCGTCAAAGGCGTATTCCTCAAGGATATCCCTTTGGGCGAGGTGGTGAACCAGACCATCCCACTGGCGCTGATCGCTACAGTGACGCTCAGCGCCGCTGCCTGGCTCTTCCGCCGGCGCCTGGAATAATCCCAGTCCCACACATGCAGGGGCCGCCTCACAGAATGTAAACCGGTCTTCCAAAGCGTGACTCTTTGCTGCGGGAACCTCGATTTGGCGACGTCGTTAGTCGAGTGCAACCCCAGCAAAGGAGAAGCAAAATGTACAAGATCATACTTGTCTCCGGCGCCCTTGCGCTGTCGTCGCTTGCCACCAATGCTCTGGCTGACGGAGCAGTCACCGGTGCAGCTGGTGGCGCCATCACCGGCGCGATCGTCGGTGGTCCTGTGGGTGCCGCCGTAGGCGGCATCGCCGGCGGTGTCGCCGGTGCCGCTATTGACCCGCCGCCGCGCGAGGTCGTCACCTATGTCGAGCAGCAGCCGGCCCCGACCTCCCGCGTGGTCGTTGAACAGCCGATCGTCGTCGGCAAGCCGCTTCCGGCGGATGTCGTCGTCACTCCGGTGCCCGACAACCCCAAATACGCCTATACGGTCGTCAACGATCGTCGTGTGATCGTTGAACCCCGCACCCATAGAGTCGTGCAGGTCATCGAATAATCAAGCGATCGACACCGCCTGCTGCGGCTCGACTACCTCCGGCCCCGCTTCGGCGGGGCCTTATTTCTACGTTTGCACCAACAATCAATCGGCGCGCGATAGCACGGCAAACCGCCGTCTGAACGGCGCTTCCATATCCCAAGCGGAGATCAGACTTTCAGCTCGCGCCGCTCGCGCTCCGTCACCATGGCGAGATCGAGAACCTTCTGCAGGTTGGCGGCGTGGCGGAAGTTCGGGTCGGGCTGGATGCCGCTTGCCACCGCTTCGGCGAAGCGCTGGTAGTTGGTTGGCACCGGCGGCGCTTCGATCTCCTTCCAGCTGGCGGTCTCGGCATCCTCTCCGAGGCAGCCGCGCAACTCGGACCCAGCCGGGCGATTGATGACTTCAAGGCTGCCTTTTTCGCCATAGATGCGCAGCTTAAGCTCATTCAGATGGCCCGTCGCCCAGCGGCTGGCATGGATGACGCCGAGCGCGCCGTTGGCGAAATCGACGGCCATGGTAAAGCTGTCATTCGCGTCTAGCATATACTCGCCGATCTGGCCGCCCGGCGCCTTGTTGAAGGTTTTCAGCCGGGCAAAGACGTGGTCGATGTCGGTCGCGGCGCCGTAAGCAGCGAAATCGAGGATGTGGATGCCGACGTCGCCGAGCACCCCGTTCGAGCCGTGGCCGGTGGAAAGCCGCCACAGCCAGGTCGATTCGGTACGCCAGTCGCCCCAGGCGCGCGAGACGAGCCAGCTCTGGAGATAGGAGGCCTCCACATGCTTGATCGTGCCGAGTTCGCCTGATAGCACCATCTCGCGGGCACGCTGCAGCGGCGCAACGTTGCGATAGGTGAGGTTCACCATGTTGATGACACCGGCCTTTTCGGCCGCTTCCGTCATCTCCAGCGCCTTAGGATAGTTTTCCGCCAGCGGCTTCTCGCAGAGCACATGTTTGCCGGCCGCAATCAGCGCCATGGTGGTCGGGTGATGGATGCGATCGGGCGTGATGTTCGTCGCCGCATCGAACTCGCCCCAGGCGATCGCCTCATCCAACGAATGAAACCGCTTTTCGATATTGAACTTGTCGGCAAAGGCGGAAAGCCGGTCGGGATCGGTGTCGACGGCGCCAACCACCGTCACCCCGTCGATTTTGCTGAAGTGGGTGAGCTGGCTTTTCGCCATCACGCCCGTGCCAAGAACGAGTAGTCGCATGGATGCTCCTCAGCGGTAACCGGCTTCGCCGGCCTGGTGCAGTTTCGGGCCGCGTTCGACGATCGGCTCCAATGCCTTTTCCACCGGCACATTTGGAGCTTCGGTAATGCCGGTCAACGCGCCTTCGGGGTTGTAGGCCCACTTGACGCCGTTGATCAGCACCTTCTGGACGGTGGCGTCGTGATAGGTCGGATAGGTCTCATGGCCTGGGCGGAAATAGAAGATGTTGCCGGCGCCGCGGCGCCAGGTCAGGCCCGAGCGGAACACTTCGCCGCCCTGGAACCAGGAGATGAACACCGTTTCGAGCGGCTCCGGCACCGAGAACTGCTCGCCATACATTTCCTCGTTCTCAAGCTCGAAATGCTCGCCGATGCCGGCGGCGATCGGATGGCGCGGGTTGATCGTCCACAGCCGCTCGCGCTCACCCGCCTCGCGCCATTTCAGCGCGCAGGGTGTTCCCATCAGCCGCTTGAAGATCTTCGAGAAATGGCCGGAATGCAGCACGAGAAGGCCCATGCCTTCCCAGACGCGTTTGGCGACGCGCTCGACGACGACGTCTGACACCGCGCCGTGATCCTTGTGGCCCCACCAGGTCAAGACATCGGTTTCGGAAAGCCGGGCTTCGCTCAGCCCGTGCTCCGGCTCCTGCAGCGTCGCCGTGGTGGCGGAGATGGTGGGATCGGTATTCAGTGCATTGGCGATCGTCGTATGCATGCCTTCCGGATAGATGCCCCGGACGGTCGCATTGGTATTCTCGTGAATGTTTTCACCCCACACAACGGTGCGTATGGCCATGCTGTGCTCCTCTGGAAGCTGGAAGGATCGTTTAGGCGGGAAAGGCAGAATTCAAAGCGCTTTGGAACGAGGCGCCGGGTGCGCCTCGATCTCCACAACGTCCGAGCAACACATAGCGCTTTGTCAGAAGTTTGACAAAGGGGAAATTTTCTCTCGTGAGACTCCGGAGGACCTTCTGAATATGACAATGAAATCAATGAGAAACGGATTTCGAGAACAGATTGACGACGATGACGCCTGATATGATCAGCCCGAGGCCGACAATGGCCGGCAGGTCGAGGCGCTGCTTGAAAAAGATCAGGCCGACCGACGAAATCAGCACGATTCCCAAAGCGCTCCAAATCGCATAGGCGATGCCGACGGGAATGCTCTTCAGCGTCAAGGACAGGCAATAGAAGGCCGCCGCATAACAGGCGACGACAAGCGCCGTCGGCCCGATGCGGGTAAACTGCTGCGACAATTGCAGCGCCGTAGTGCCGATGACTTCGAGCACGATGGCTGCAAAGAGCAGCCCGTAGATGGCGGCCTGGCTCATGACGAATTCCTTTTTCGGATTACTTTCCCGTGAGCTCGACAAGACGGCTGATGAGATTCCGCCTCAGGGCACTGCTGATGTCATGGCTCTCCAACGTGTCGGCAAACCACAGCCCATCGGCGGCGAACCGCACGATCTGAGTATCGAGCGAGGAGTCGGTGCCGACATATTCCTCAGCCCGCGCCTGCACCCATTGGCGCCAGCGAAGGCGCAGCCTGGGTTCGGCGAGAAGCGCGATCGTCACCTGCGTCCAGCTCCTGGAATCGTCGGGACGATCCTTGAGACCGGACACCGCCCTGAGATAGGCCCGGGTGAAGCGTCCCTGCGGCACGGGATCGCCACGCATCAGTTCCTCGATATCCGCATCGAACCTTTCGAGCAGGCTCTCGAACAGCGCGTCGAGCAGCGCATTCTTCGTCGGGAAGTGATGCAGCAATCCGCCCTTGCTGACGCTGGAGGCGGCGGAGACCGCATCCAGTGTCACGGCCGCCATGCCTTCGCTGGCGGCAAGGCGCGCTGCGACCTCCAGCAATTCCTGGCGCACGAGAGCCGGTTGTTTCTTGCGGTGATGAGCGTTTGACATACGTGATAAAGATACCGTCCAGACGGTTTTGTCAAGGAGAATCGCTGCAAACCCCTGCCCCCAGGCATCATGCGCGAAATGCCGCGGCACCTTGATGACAGTTGCGGTCGTTTTCCATCAGGTGCATGAAGGATCGGGGAGTAGAATGATATCGGGGAATGGTTTCGTGACGGAGAAGGTCACCACTCTATACGAAGCGATCGGCGGCAATGCCGCCGTACGGGCGCTGACGCACCGCTTCTATGCGCTGATGGATACGCTGCCGGAGGCAAAAAACGTGCGTGCCGTACACCCGCCGAGCCTCGAAGGCAGCGAAGAGAAATTCTACGAATATATGACCGGCTATCTCGGCGGCCCGCCGTTCTATACGGACAAGCGCGGCCATCCGCGCCTGCGCAGCCGCCATTTCGTTGCCGAAATCGGGCCTATCGAGCGGGACGAATGGCTGCTCTGCTTCCGCCGCGCGCTCGACGAGACGATCGCAAGTCAGGCGCTGCGCGATCTCATCTGGGCGCCGGTCGAGCGCCTTGCCCATCATATGCAGAACAAGGAATAGTCATGAGCCTGAACGCGCGCATCGAGCCGGTGCTCTATCTCTTCGCCGGCTTGTTCGGCGGGACCGGCGTGGCGCTCGCCGCGCTTGCCGCCCATGGCGGCGGTGAGGCCAACCTTGCGGCATCCGCCTCCGCCATGTGCCTTGCACACGCCCCTGCCCTGCTCGCCTTGGCCCTCGGCACCGCCAAGCTCAAAACCGCCTGGCTGGCCGGTTTTCTGATGATCGTGGGAACCCTGCTCTTTGCCGGCGATCTCGTTACGCTCCGCTTCTCCGGCTCCGGCCTCTTCCCCTACGCCGCGCCGACCGGCGGCTGGGCGATGATGCTCGGCTGGCTGGCTGTGGCGGCAGGTGCTGTCTTTCGCGTGCGGTTTTAGGGCTTGGAAAACTCGGCCGCTTATCGGTACGTTGCATCAGAGTATCCATCCGCAAATTGAGCGGCTGATGGGAGTCCGCTGCCCTCTCTTCCCTGTGCTCGTCACAGGGCTCGAGCGCGCCCAAGTCCTTGGGCGCGGGAGACTCTCTTCAGGCCCTACGGGTCATTCACGGGGCGGACGCGCCGTGGCTGGATTTCTGTGACGGGCACAGGAATGAGCGTGGGGAACGCCTCGCCTTCCACCAGTGAAAACTGCCATCAAATCCCGTCGACCACATTAAAACCCTCAAAAACCGGCGGGCCCTAATACATCGCCTTGCGGTCTCCGGCATTGCGGTGCGCCGCGCGAAAATTCTCGGACTTCGTCCAGTTCTGAAAATCCTCTTCGCTCTTCCAGACCGTGTGCGAGGAATAGAGCGTATACCCCTCTTCTTCATTGACCTTGCCACGCAGCAGGCGGAATTCGACGAAACCGGGCACCTCGGCCAGGCTGGGATCGCGATTGCGCCAGACCGTCTCGAAATCGCCCTCGGTTCCGGTTACCACCTTGAAGCGATTCATTGCGATATACATGAAATCTCCTTACGCCTTCCTCCTGGCGGCCCTTACAGCAGGCGAGGGAAAGGCGAGAATAATATTGCCGTTTGCCGCCGGCGCGCCAAGCGGTCTTGTCGCCGCTTCCCCAGGCATTCGCGCCTCCCAGGTCGGGAACAGCGTCACATTCTGGTAGATCTCCCGGCGTTCGGCATGCTGCTGAAAAAACTCGTAAAGCTCGGGCACGAGACCGCCGCCGCTCTGCGCGGCGAGCTTGTGCAGGCCGATCATGGTGAAGCCGTCGGGGCGCTTGTCGTTCATTGGGAATTGTCTCGTTCGTTCATCGTCTGCAGCGCACGTTCCAGGCTGGACTTGCTGCCGTTTCGAAGCGGGATGAAGGCCTTGCTGAACTTCTTGCAGCCGGTCTTCACGCGCAGGCAGGCATCATGGCTAATACAGTCGATGGGGCAGAACACGCAATCAACAGAGGGAAGCAAGGTGTCGATGCGCGAAACCGCCTCGCGCAGGCCGCCATCGTGATGAATGAGTTCGGCGCCGAAATTGCTGGCGATCTGGCGCAGATGCGCCACTTGGCAGTCGCGCCCGCCGACATAAAGGAAACTGCGGCCATCCAGTTTGGTTCGTCCGTTGGATGCCTGGCCGGCCTCCTCCCCCGCGCCGTCGCGGACCTCCCGGTTCGATCCCTTCTTGCCCTTGCGAGCCATATGCCACCCGTTCGCTCGTTGATCGTCACACGATTCCTGCGTGTGCGGATGGACCTTATTAAACTTGATTTTTGCAGTAAAGTATAAAGTTGATTATTGTTATCATATTATTCGACTGAGATTGGCACGGAGGTGAAGCTCCTACCATTTCCACCGGGCGTCGCTCCAAACGGCGCCGCGCGCCGGATGGCATCGATGGCAATCTGATCGATTTCGGGGACGCCAGAGCCGTTCACGACGCGAACGGAAGTCAGGCCGCCGCTGCCATTCACCGAAAACGACACGACCACAGTTCCCTCGACACCACGCGGCGTTCTGATCGCACGGCGAATGCGACTGCGGACCTTGCCGTCGTAATTGGCGAAAGCTGCACGTCCGACACCATCATTGTTGCTGACGCCGCGTGAATTGCGATCCGACTGAGCTGACGGGTTACCCTCAGCAACGCCTCGTGTTGAATCCTGCTGCGCCTCGCCCTGAGAGCCGGAGGCTTTTTGCGGCGGGCGCTTCTTTTCAACCTGTTTCGGCTTTTCCTGAACCACCACTTTTGGCTTCGGTTTCGGCGCCACGACCTCTTGCGGCACTTCCGGCTCCGGCTGAACCTCCGCCCTCTCGACCGGCTTCACCTCTTCGGGCTCCACCTCCGCAACAGGCGGCGCCTCGGACGGCTGCACTTCCGCTGGAACTTCCTCAAGCTTCCGCTCCTCCGGAACAACCGTCGACATCGGCGGCGCAACGGCAGTTTCGGCCGGCACTTCCGAAACGAGAACTTCAGGTTTCACGGCTGCCATAAATTCCGGAGAGACGCGTGTTACCTCAGGAGTAGGAGCTTGTTCTATCGGATCCTGCGTCTCGACGGGTGAGACCTGGGTTGGCTGAACGGTTTCCGGCTGAAGACTTATCGTTTCCATCGGTTGAATCGTATCCAGCTGGACCTCCTCCGGAATGATCTCATCTTGGACGGCTACGTCGGTCTCGCTTGCAGCCGTCTGATCGATGTCCGAGTTGCCGAACATCACGACACTTACGGCTTCACCAGCTTCCTCGACCGCCTCCTCCGGAAGCTTCGGGAACGCAGTGAGTAACGCTACCGCCAACGCCGCATGGAAAATCAGCGAACCGAAACACGTCAGCGCCACCCGCCGCCGCACCGCCTTCTGCTCGTCTTCCTGCCTCTCCACCGCCGCATCCATCGGCGGCGCAGAAGCGGGAGCGGCCGGTTCGACTTCCGGATGGTCGGGAAAAGAAGAGATCTGCACGAAACGCGTGTAGTGGATCACCGTCTCTCCGGCCGGCTGCCGCTGCGCGTTTCGCAGTTCGGGAAGTTCGTGGCCGGGGTGCATGCCGGGTGTGTTGTCATTCAGGCTGGTGTCGGCGTCCGCCTCCCCGATGAGCACGTGTCTCGATTTGGATTTCGCTGAAATCGCCATTCTTTGCGCCTCGGACAGCCGGAAACATGTTCGCCGGGGTTCATCCCCGGCGTCTTCTTGAGCAATTCCAGCAAAAGTGCGCAGCGGTTTTGCGTCCGGAATTGCGTAAAAACAAAGAGTTAGAGCATTTCCGAAATGCTCTAACCTTCGAAGGGAACGGAGATCTGCGAGCGAGTGACGAGACCCTTCATGCATCCACCGGCGACCGGCCCGTCGCAGACCGGTGTGTCGTTGATCAGGATGCGGGTCACGCTCTCGCATTTGACATTCGGCATGTCGAACTGGCGCACGCGCTTCTTGCCTTGCGGCAGATCGCGGAAGTCGAGAACGGTGATCCGGTCGACGGCATTCTTGTCGTTGAAGAAGGCAAGCTCGAAGGAAACCTTGTCGATGGCGGCGGCTAGCTTGTTGAGCGCCACGAAGGTCATCATGCAGCCCTTCTGCGAGGGCGCCAGCGCATTGAGTTCGACATCGAGGGAGGCTGCGGGCGCCGCCTCCTGCGCCTGGGCTGCGATTGCAACCATCATCACCAAGCCGGCCGCAACGGCCGCAAACCTACCAGTCATAATCGTCTCCGCATCGTCGCGAGCCGTCGGCGGACGGCTTCGTATCAGCAATCTCAAAAACTTGACTACGTTAGTCTCCTATTGCGTCTTTAAAAAACTATGAGTAAGAAAGTCAAGTTAATTGTAGACACGACCGGAGACCTTCAGATCCCCGGCCTCACGGAAATGCCAAACCGAAATGATGGTTGATAACTTTAAGGACATGGCGCTGCAGAGCGAGCCTGCGGCGCAACACCGGATCATCGAAAGCGCGGATCTTTTCCGCGGCACGAACGAGATCATGATCAGACACGACGGGCTGGTTTACCGCCTGAAGATTACCCGCCAGGGCAAGCTCATTCTCAATAAATAGGGCCAATAAACAGGTAAGACATGACTGAGCAGAAAAGACCGGCGCCAGCCGAAATCCGTGCATTTCGCGCCGAAAACCTGAAAATGCGCGAGCGCGATATCGCCGCCCAGCTGAAGATTTCCGAGGCAGCCCTCGTCTCCGCCGAAACCGGCATCAGCGTGACCCGCATCGATGGCAGCGCGGCGAAGCTTCTCGAACGCGTGGAACGCCTCGGCGAAGTGATGGCGCTGTCGCGCAACGGAAGCGCCGTGCACGAAAAGATCGGCGTCTTCGAAAACATCAAGAGCGGCGCCCAGGCCGCGATCGTCCTCGGCGAGAACATCGACCTGCGCGTCTTCCCCAACCGCTGGGGGCATGGCTTTGCCGTCTCCAAGAAGGATGGCGAACAGGAGCGTCTCAGCCTGCAATATTTCGACAAGGCGGGCAACGCCGTGCACAAGGTGCATCTGCGTCCGAATTCGAATATCGAGGCCTATCACGCGATCGTCGCTGAGCTGAAGCTCGAAGAACAGTCGCAGGAATTCGTCGAGGCCGAGATCTCGAATGCAGCCGACGAGACCGCCGACGTCAGCCGCGACGAGCTGCGCGACAACTGGAGCAAGCTCACCGATACCCACGAATTCTTCGGCATGCTGAAGCGCCTGAAGATCGGCCGCCAGGCCGCTGTGCGCACCGTCGGCGACGACTATGCCTGGAAGCTCGACAACACCGCGACGGCGGAAATGATGCATGTTTCGGTAAAATCGGGCCTGCCGATCATGTGCTTCGTCGCCAATAACGGCATCGTCCAGATCCATTTCGGCCCGATCTTCAACTTGCAGACGATGGGTCCGTGGATCAACATCATGGACCCGACCTTCCACCTGCATCTGCGCCAGGATCACATCGCCGAGACCTGGGCCGTGCGCAAGCCGACGAAGGACGGCCACGTCACCTCGCTGGAGGCTTACAATTCCGAGGGCGAGATGATCATCCAGTTCTTCGGCAAGCGGAAGGAAGGTTCCGATGAACGCGCCGAATGGCGCGAGATCATAGAAAACCTGCCGCGGGCAGCCAGCGTAGCCGCATAAGGATCACAGCGATGACGATGCGTAACAATCTGCGCCGGATTCGTCTATGGGAACTAACCTTGACGGCGGTTGTCATGGCGCTGCCGCTGATCCAGACGGCGCCGGCCGGCAAGCACTTCACTTTCATCCGCACCGCTCACGCCGAGGAAAATAAGCTCGATACGTCGCGCCTCGTTTCGGCCGGCGGCGACGTCACCGAGATCGTCTACGCCCTCGGCGAGGAAAGCCAGCTGATCGCCCGCGACACGACGAGCCTCTATCCGGAGGCGGCGCTGAAGCTCCCGAACGTCGGTTACATGCGGGCGCTCTCGCCGGAAGGCATCCTCGCCATGAACCCGACGGCGATCATCGCCGTCGAAGGGTCCGGTTCGCCGGAGGCACTTGCTGTGCTGAGCCCGCGTGCCCTTCGAGACCGTGTCGAACACCTTCACCCGCGACGGCCTCGTCGCCAAAATCGACCGCATCGGCACACTGCTCGATGTGCCCGACAAGGCGAAGGCGCTCGAAAAACAGGTCGCTGCCGACCTCGACACGGCGATCGCCGATGCCGAAAAGCGCCCGGAGGCCGAGCGCAAGCGCGTTCTCTTCATACTCAGCGCCCAGAACGGCCGGATCATGGCCTCGGGCACCGGCACGGCGGCCGACGGCGTGATTAAGCTTGCCGGCGCCGTCAATGCCGTCGGCGTATTTCCGCTACAAGCCGCTGACGGACGAGGCGATCATCGAAGCCAAGCCCGACATCATCCTGATGATGAACCGCGGCGACGGCGCCGGCACCAGGAACGAGGACCTGCTGGCGCAGCCGGCAATCGCGTTGACGCCGGCCGGAGAGAAGAAGGCGATCATCCGGATGGACGGCGTCTACCTGCTCGGCTTCGGCCCGCGTACGGCGAGCGCGGTGCGTGACCTCAATGCGGCGATCTACGGGGGCTGATCATGACCCTCCACAAGCCATGACGGAACGAAGGCGATCAATCGCGATGGCGGCGATGCTTGAAAGCCAGCAGGCAGGCGACAGGACGCGGCTCGCCCTGCTGGCAATCACCCTGCTCGTCGCCGGCTCTGCCTTCTCGATGATGTTTTCGGTGACAATGGGCGCCTCGAATGCTTCGATCCTCGATGTCATCGCCAATATGGCCGGCTCCGAGACGGCGCTCAGCGCCAGTGACCGGATCATCATCTTCGACATCCGCCTGCCCCGGGCGATCCTCGGCTTCCTGATCGGCGCCTCGCTTGCCGTTTCCGGCACGGTGATGCAGGGCCTGTTCCGCAATCCGTTGGCCGATCCCGGCCTCGTCGGCGTCTCCTCCGGCGCAAGCTTCGGCGCGGTCGTCATGTCGTGCTCGGCGGCGGCCCCGCAGCCCCGCTCCAGGCATTTTTCGGCATCTATGCCCTGCCCGCGGCCGCCTCCGGCGGCGGCCTCGCGACGACGCTGCTGCTCTACGGGATTGCGACACGGCACGGCCAGACCTCGGTGGCGACGATGCTGCTTGCCGGCATCGCGCTCGGCGCGCTTGCGCTGGCGCTCACCGGCCTCTTGATCTGCATGGCGAACGACCAGCAGCTGCGCGACCTGACCTTCTGGAGCATGGGCTCGCTTGCCGGCGCCACCTGGACGAAGATCGCCACCGCCGGCCCGATCATTCTCCTGTCCTTCACCGTCCTGCCCTTCATGGCGCGCGGTGCCATCACGCTCGGCGAGGCAGCCGCCTTTCATATGGGCGTGCCGGTGCAGCGGCTGAAGAATGTCGCGATCGTCGGCGTCGCGGCCGCGACCGGCGCTTCCGTCGCCGTCAGCGGCGGAATCGGCTTCGTCGGCATCGTCGTGCCGCATGTCCTGCGCATGGCGATTGGGCCGGATCATCGTCGCTTGCTGCCCGCCGCAGCCCTTCTCGGCGGTTCGCTGCTGATCTTCGCCGACGTGCTCGCCCGCACCCTGGTCGCTCCTGCCGAGCTGCCAATCGGCATCATCACCGCAGCGGTCGGCGGCCCGTTCTTCCTGTGGATCCTGCTGAAGCAGCGTTCGCGCCTTGCCCTCTGAGCAACCTTGTGAGTGACGTGCCGATGATCGAAGTGTCCGGCCTCTCCGTGCGCCTTTCCGGCAAATCAATCGTCAGCGACGTCGCTTTCAGCGCAAAGGCCGGTGAACTGACGGCGATCGCGGGACCGAACGGCTCCGGCAAGACGACGACGATGAAAGCAATCTCCGGCGAGCTCGCCTATGACGGCTCCGTGCGCATCGGCGGCGATGAGGTGAAGGGGCTGAAGCCCTGGCAGCTTGCCGCCATTCGCGGCGTGCTGCCGCAGGCAAGCACCATCTCCTTTCCCTTCACTGTGCGCGAGATCGTCCGCATGGGCCTGACCGCGGGCCTGAACCCGCACCCCGACAAATCAGATCAGACGGCGGCGGCCGCCCTCGCCTCGGTCGATCTGACCGGTTTCGAAGGCCGCTTCTACCAGGAACTCTCCGGCGGCGAGCAGCAGCGCGTGCAGCTTGCCCGCGTGCTCTGCCAGATCTCGGAACCCATCATTGATGGCAAGCCCTGTTGGCTGCTGCTTGACGAGCCGGTCTCGAGCCTCGACATTAGCCACCAGCTGACCATCATGTCCCTCGCCCGCACGTTCTGCGAGCGCGGCGGCGGCGTCATCGCCGTCATGCACGACCTCAACCTGACAGCACTTTTTGCCGATCGCATCGTGCTGATGAAATCCGGCCGGCTCGCCGCCGCCGCTAGAGTTAAAGAGGTGCTGACCGACGAGACGATGCTTTCGGTATTTGGCTACGCGCTGCGGATCAATCAGATCCCGGCTGATGGCACGCCTTTCGTGCTCGCCCACAGCGCCCTCTCCCATGCCTGAGCCTGCGCGGGCGGAACTTTTGCCCCTTCAACACGTTGTCGGCAATGATCTGGGTCAATGCCGGGCGACATCATTCATGCAACGGACGGTGGTGACCCTCGTGCGAAACAGGCGGGCTCGCGCGCGCCCCAGCCAATGGAGACAGCCATGAGCTATTCTATCTTCCAGTCCGGCCGCAGCCGCCGCAACGGCACCTTCCACCATCTTGAATCCGGGATCGAAGAACAGATCGAGGCATTGCGCGACGAGCTCGCCGAACTGACGCGCCTCGTCGGCAAGAACTCGCGCCACCAGAGCGAGAAGATTCGCAGCCAGGCTAGCGCCGGCTTTGAGGAACTGCTCGGCCGCAGCGAGGAACTGCTGCGCGAGCTGCAGCACGGTTATGAGCGCGGCGCGACCGAAATGCGCGAGACGGTGCGCAATCATCCGCTGGCAACCATCGGCGCCGCTGCCGCTTTGGGCTTGGCCATCGCCTTCCTCGCCCGTCGCTGAGGAAGCTCGATGCTCTCGATCCTCAGTCTGCTCACGGGCGCGAGCGTGCATCGGACCGTTGCGCGCGTCAAACGTAACAGCATCTTCGTCGCGCTTGCCGCGCTGTTCCTCCTTACAGCCTATGCGCTGGCGGTGGCCGCCGGCGCCATTTGGCTCGCCGGCATCTACGGTCCCCTCGCCGCCGTCCTCTTCCTGGCCTTCGGCGCGCTGCTGATCGCAATCATCATGCTGGTGGTGATGTCGATCATCAACGCCCGCGAGGCACGTCGAGCCCGCAATCGCCGAGCGGCGCTGGAATCTCTGGCGACAGTAGGCATCGGCCTCGTCCGCGCCCAGCCGCTGCTCACTGCCGGCGTCCTGGCGGCCATCGTCGCGGCCAATCTGATCGGCTCGAAGCGGGAGGATTAGGGGAGCCACTCGCTCGCCCACAAGAAGAGAGGTAGGAAGGTGTGCTATCCCTTTCTACACGCAAGCAGAAGATTGGGACAAGACTCCCACTCCACTCTCCCTCACCTGTGCTCGTCACAGGAATCCAGCCACGGCGCGTCTGCGCCGTGAATGAAAAAGCTTCAAAGGTTAGAGTCGTTCGCGGCCAACGACTTGGGCGCGCTGGATTCCTGTGACAGGCACAGGAATGAGGGAGGAGAGGTAGTGCCTCGAATAACAACCACCGTACAGCGTCCTCCCCGTGCAACGAAGCAAAACGCCGGCGCGCCCAAGAAGCAGCCGGCGTCCTTTTCAAGCAGAGTCGCTTCTCAGAACGCAAAAGCCTTCGATGTTAGAGGCGCCGAAGTGGCGTCGGGGCCGAAATCGGCCTCGCCTGAAATCTGCAGCAGTTCCTGCAGGCGCTGCCGCGCGCGGTTGACGCGGCTCTTGATGGTGCCGACGGCGCAGCCGCAGATTTCGGCGGCTTCCTCGTAAGAAAAGCCCGAAGCGCCGACGAGGATGATCGCTTCGCGCTGGTCCGGCGGCAACTGGTCGAGCGCCTTCTTGAAATCCTGCAGGTCGAGCGCGCCATATTGCGAGGGATGCATCGCCATCGATTCCGTGAACAGCCCGTCGCTGTCCTGCACCTCGCGGCCACTCTTGCGCATCTGGCTGTACAACTCGTTGCGCAGGATCGTGAAGAGCCAGGCCTTCATATTGGTGCCCATCTCGAAATGATCCTGCTTGGCCCAGGCTTTCATGATGGTGTCTTGAACGAGATCATCGGCGCGATCGTGCCGTCCGATCAGCGAAATGGCAAAAGCGCGAAGGCTAGGGAGGGCCGCCAGCAATTCCCGCTTGAAGCTGGGTTGCAGTTTCTCTTCCATGCGACGATCCTATTCGGCCATCTTGGCAGAAGCCATCATTTCAGCATGGTCGAGCTTTTCGAGAAGATCGAGAAAACGATCGGGGATCGCCTCTTCTTGTGCCGCGGCATAGAGCGACCGCAGCTTGACGCCGATCTGGTTGTTCGGGTCCAGAATATCGCTTGCCCGCAGCTCCAGCTTCCGCTGATCCGCCGCCTCTTTATTGCGTGTAGTCATCAACTCGTCTTCTCACCGTTATCTGTTACAAAGGCGTGCAATCAAGAGATCAACCACCGAGACCGACCGTTCCACTATCGATATCGCTGATATTTGCCGCGGCATGGATCAAAATGCTACGCTCGCCCTTTCTTTGTCGGGTGGAATAATGCGGCGCGACAAAAAAAGTTCCTACAGTTCCGGAACTTTTTTACCAAGGCAGCGTTAACTGGCCATTGAACCTACGACCGGCCTGCATACGGGAGCCTTTAATGACACTTTCCACTCGAATTGCGCCGCACCTTCCTTATCTGCGTCGCTATTCCCGCGCCCTTACCGGCACCCAGACTTCAGGTGACGCTTACGTCGCTGCCGTTCTTGAAGCCATTATAGCCGATTTGTCGATTTTCCCGGATACGGCCAATGACCGGGTCGCGCTTTACAAACTGTTCACGCAACTATTTGGTTCCACTGCGGTGCAGATTCCGGAGCCGACTTCCCCTTATGCATGGGAACAGCGCGCCACACTCAATCTGTCCAAGGTTTCCCCCGGCGCTCGCCAGGCTTTTCTGCTCGCGTCGGTGGAGAATTTCCGCGTTGCAGAAATCGCGGAAATTCTCGAACTCGATGAACAGGATGTCATGCAGTTGCTCGACAAGGCCTCGCAGGAAATCTCCCGTCAGGTCGCAACCGACATCATGATTATCGAGGATGAACCGCTGATCGCCATGGATATCGAGCAGATGGTCGAGAGCCTCGGCCATCGCGTCACCGGCATTGCCCGCACGCACGCCGAAGCCGTCGCGCTCTACAACAAGACGAAACCGAGCATGGTGCTCGCCGACATCCAGCTTGCCGACGGCAGTTCCGGTATAGACGCGGTCAACGACATCCTCAAGACGTCGAGCGTGCCGGTGATCTTCATCACCGCATTCCCGGAACGGCTTTTGACGGGCGAACGCCCCGAACCCACTTTCCTCGTCACCAAACCGTTCAATCCCGACATGGTCAAGGCCCTGATCAGTCAAGCGCTTTTCTTCAATGAATCGACCAAGGTAGCCGCCTGAGACGCAATTTTCCGGTTCTCGGAACCAAACCGCCGAGACAGGCGTTCCGGTGCTACCGGGGCGCCCCGATGGCTTTAACGGTTTTTGCAGCGCTTTATTCTAGAGTTGGCAGGCGGTTTCTGGCGGGGCGTTCCGTTCAGCGATGCTCCGAGATGTCACAGGGAAAGGCGGCCGAGTGAATACGACTGAACCATTGTCGGGCACGCCTTTCACCTTCGAAGGCAAAGCCGCAATGATGGAGCGGGCGCTCGGCAGCGCCGGGATTTCGATCCTCTGCCAGGACGCCCGGCTTTCAATCTTCTACGCCGAAAATCTGCCGCCGCATTTCGCAGCGCTTTTTATGCCCGGCGGCAGTGATTCCGCCCTTTTCGGTGATGTCCATGGACAATATCTGACGGCGCTGAAGCGCAAGGTGCTGGAGACTGGCATTCCCAACAATGCCGAGGTCGAAATCGATGTCGACGGCGAACTGCGTACCTACGAATTGAAGATCCAACGCACTGGCGACCGCGGCACGCTTGGACTTCTGTCCGTGATGACGGAGGTCACTGAAAGCCGGCATCGCGAAAAAGTGCTGAAATCGCTGCTGCGTGAGCTCTCGCACCGCTCGAAGAACCTTCTCGCTATCATTCAGGGCATTGCGACTCAAACAGCGCGCAACACGCTCTCCCTCGACAGCTTCCTCCTCAAGTTCCGCGGCAGGCTGCAATCGCTTTCGAATTCCCAGGACCTCGTCACGGATTCCAGCTGGCGGGGCGCCTATCTCTTCGAACTCGCTGAAAAACAGTTCGCTCCCTACTGGCCGGAGACATCAGGCTCCATGCCGATCTACGGCATCAATGCCCATCTGACGCCGAATGCCGCCGTGCATCTCGGCCTCGCCCTCCACGAGCTCATTGTCAACTCCGCTTCCTACGGGGCAATATCAGGCGGCGCCGCCTCAATCACGTTGAACTGCCGCGAAGCGATGATCAACGACAGGAAGGCGATCGAGATCGCCTGGGCCGAAGTGCTGCAGGATCAGTCTGAAGTCCACGAATTCAGCGATAACAGCTTCGGCCGCACCGTGCTGGAGCGTGTCGTACCCTCGTCGGTCAACGGCAAGGCGGAATTGAACCTCGTGCCCGGCCGTATCGAATATCGGCTGACTATTCCGGAAACCGAATTCGAGATCTTCAAGCGAGTGTGAAGAGCGACACCACAACGAAAAACAGCCGGTGCGAGGGCGGCGCACCGGCTGTCTTCACTCACCGGGAGGGGACCGTGAGTACGTCCGGATAGTGGGTTGGGGGCGCGCATGTTGGGTCGATGCGATCACCATCCGGATACCGCAATAACGGCGAAGCTTAAGTTTGGTTCCCTGCCATTCGAAAAAAATCGTGTTTTTTTAATCTTTTTTCCGATGCTCTTTCCTCGCCGCACGCTCAGATAAATCATCGGTCAAAACTGAAGAAATTAATCTTTAAAAAACAGTTATTTACCGGCACCTCTTCCAGGAGGATCCGTCAAAATTTTACCGTTTGATAAATTTTTAAACCTGAGTTACGCTTTCCCTCACAGGCCGTTTACCAATAATGAGGGAACTTCAATGGAACGACTGGAAACTGGGATTCATGCCGGCCGGCTTTCGCCCGCCGAGTATGAGGCTAATTTTTCCGACCTGCATCCGCGCCTTGACAATCACGAGGCGCTGGTCGCCGCCGACCGCTGTTATTTCTGTTATGACGCGCCGTGCATGACGGCCTGTCCCACCTCGATCGACATTCCGCTTTTCATCCGCCAGATTTCGACCGGCAATCCGCTGGGTTCGGCCAAGACGATCTTCGACCAGAACATCCTCGGCGGCATGTGCGCCCGCGTCTGTCCCACCGAAGAGCTCTGCGAACAGGCCTGCGTGCGTAACACGGCCGAGGAACGGCCCGTCGAGATCGGCCGCCTGCAGCGTTATGCGACCGATGCCGCCATGCAGGTCGGCAAACAGTTCTATGTCAGGGCCGAAGCGACAGGAAAGAAGATCGCCGTCGTCGGCGCCGGCCCGGCAGGTCTTGCCGCCGCCCATCGTCTCGCCGTGAAGGGTCATTCCGTCACGATTTACGACGGCAGGGAAAAATCCGGCGGCCTCAATGAATACGGAATCGCCACCTATAAGACGGTCGACGATTTCGCCCAGCAGGAAGTTGATTACATCATCTCGGTCGGCGGCATCGACGTCCGTCACGGCGCTCTCCTTGGCCGCGATTTTTCGCTCTCCGATCTGCAGTCGCAATATGACGCCGTCTTTCTGGGCATAGGTCTTGCCGGCGTCAATGCGCTGCGTATCGAAGGCGAAAACCTAGCCGGCGTCGAGGACGCCGTAGATTTCATCGCAGCGCTCCGCCAAGCTGAAGACAAAAGCGAAATCGCGATCGGCCGCCGGGTCGTCGTGCTCGGCGGCGGTATGACGGCGATCGACGCTGCCGTGCAGGCAAAGCTGCTTGGCGCCGAAGAGGTGACCATCTGTTACCGCCGCGGCAAGGAGCACATGAACGCCTCCGAATACGAGCAGGATCTGGCCAGCTCGAAGGGCGTCATCATCCGCCACTGGCTGGCGCCGAAATCGATCCTGTCGCAGGACGGCAAAGTTGCCGCGATCGAAGTGGAATACACCAAGATCGTCGAAGGCCGTCTCGTCGGCACCGGCGAGACCGGCGTGATTGCCGCCGACCAGATCTTCAAAGCGATCGGCCAGACCTTTGATGCCGGGGGCCTTGGTTCGCTGCGCATGGAGTCCGGCCGCATCGCGGTCGACGTCGAAGGCCGCACCTCGCTCGACGGCGTCTGGGCCGGCGGCGACTGCGTCTTCGGCGGCGAGGACCTCACGGTTTCCGCCGTCGCCCACGGCCGCGACGCGGCTGAATCCATCCATCGCGCCCTCTCCGCAACAGCCGCTCCGGCTGTCGCGGTTGCTTGAAGGGGAGAATGAACAATGGCTGATCTCCGCAACAATTTTGTCGGCATCAAATCCCCGAACCCGTTCTGGCTGGCATCCGCGCCGCCGACCGACAAAGCCTATAACGTCGAGCGCGCCTTCAAGGCCGGCTGGGGCGGCGTGGTCTGGAAGACGCTCGGCGAGGAAGGCCCGCCCGTCGTCAACGTCAACGGCCCGCGCTACGGCGCGATTTTCGGCGCCGACCGCCGCCTGCTAGGCCTCAACAATATCGAGCTCATCACCGATCGCGACCTCTATACAAACCTGCGTGAAATGAAGCAGGTGAAGATGAACTGGCCGGATCGGGCGCTGATCGCCTCGATCATGGTGCCCTGCGAGGAACAGGCCTGGAAGTCGATCCTGCCTCTGGTCGAGGAGACCGGCGCCGACGGCATCGAACTCAATTTCGGCTGTCCACACGGCATGTCGGAGCGCGGCATGGGCTCCGCCGTCGGCCAGGTCCCGGAATATATCGAAATGGTCGTCCGCTGGTGCAAGCAGTACACCCGCATGCCCGTCATCACAAAGCTGACGCCCAACATCACTGACATCCGCCGCCCCGCCCGCGCCGCCAAAGCCGGCGGCACCGATGCCGTCTCGCTGATCAATACGATCAATTCGATCGTGTCGGTCGATCTCGACAACTTCGCTCCCAACCCGACGGTCGGCGGCAAGGGCAGCCATGGCGGCTATTGCGGCCCGGCGGTCAAGCCGATCGCTCTCAACATGGTCGCCGAGATCGCACGCGATCCCGAAACCTACGGCATGCCCATCTCCGGCATCGGCGGCATCACCACCTGGCGGGACGCGGCCGAATTCCTGGTTCTCGGCGCCGGCAACGTTCAGGTCTGCACGGCGGCGATGACCTATGGCTTCAAGATCGTGCAGGAGATGATAACGGGTCTCTCCGACTGGATGGACGAAAAGGGCCATCGCAATCTCGACGACATCACCGGCCGCGCAGTGCCCAACGTCACCGACTGGCAGTATCTGAACCTCAACTACGTCGCCAAGGCGAAGATCGACCAGGATGCCTGCATCAAATGCGGCCGCTGCCATATCGCCTGCGAAGACACCTCGCACCAGGCAATCACCAACGTCGTCAACGGGCTACGCCATTTCGAGGTGATCGAAGAGGAATGCGTCGGCTGCAATCTCTGCGTCAACGTCTGCCCGGTCGAGAACTGCATCACCATGGAACCGCTTGCCGCCGGCTCCATCGACAAACGCACCGGCCGCGTCGTCGATCCGAACTATGCCAACTGGACGACCCACCCGAATAATCCGATGACCCGCCAGGCGGCGGAGTGACGGCTTCGCAACGCCGCGGACCAGCGCGTCCGCGGCGTAACGCTAGATTGCAAATCCGGATTTCCGGCTTGATGGACGACCCTGAAGCGGGAACATCATGAGGCTGCCGAAGTTAGCGCAGGCGATCTCCGCGAGAGAGCCATGCACGACCACTCAAGCAGCGAAAAATCGAGACCGGCACCCCCCCGTTGGAGCCGACGCCTCCCGATCGGAGCGGAGGTTGATGCCGGCGGCGTTTGGTTCCGGCTATGGGCCCCTGCCAGGGAACGCTGTTTCCTCATCATCGAGGAAAATTCCGGATATGAGATGACGGCGGAGGAAGGCGGCTACTTCTGCCTCTATCTGCCCGGTCTGGCTGCAGGGACGCGATACCGGTTTCACTTTGAGGACGCAGGTGATCTTCTTGCCGATCCTGCCTCGCGTTTTCAGCCGGAGGGTCCATCGGGGCCATCAGTCGTCGTGGATCCGACGCGGTATCAGTGGCGCGATCACCATTGGCAAGGAATGTCCCCCTTCGGAGCCGCTCTCTATGAGATGCACGTCGGCACCTTCACAAGGGAGGGGACCTTTGCGGCGGCCAGGGAAAAGCTGGCAAGACTCAGGTCGATTGGCATCAACTGCCTGGAAGTCATGCCGATCAACGAATTTGAAGGCGAGTTCGGCTGGGGTTACGACGGCACGTTGCTCTATGCTCCGACCCGACTCTATGGACCACCGGACGATGTGCGCGCCTTTGTCGACGAAGCCCACCGAATCGGCATTGGGGTGATCCTCGACGTCGTCTACAATCACTTCGGTAAAGGTGAGCGTTTTTGCGAATTCACACCAGACTATTTCACCGAGCGTTATTCGAACGAGTGGGGCAAGTCGATCAACTTCGATGGACCGAACAGCCGTGGCGTTCGCGAGTATGTCGCAAAGAACGCGGCTTATTGGATCGACGAATTTCATTTTGATGGACTGCGCATCGATGCAACGCAGGCCTTATTCGACTCAAGCCGCGAACACATCGTCACGGTTATCGCCAGGGAAGCTCGCGCAGCAGCGAGACAGCGTCAAATCTATCTCGTCAGCGAAAATGAGCCGCAACAAACCAGTATGGTGCGGCCGGCTGAGGTGGGAGGGCATGGGCTGGACGCCTTGTGGAATGAGGATTTCCACCGCTCCGCGACAGTGGCGCTGACGGGCCGCAACGAAGCCTATTTTCATGATTATTGTGGTACCGCTCAGGAGCTCGTTTCTGCCGCCAAATATGGCTGCCTGTTTCAGGGACAAAGATATGATTGGCAGGACAAACCACGGGGCACTGCGGGGCTCGACCTCAAGCCGTGGAATTTCGTACACTTTCTCCAAAACCACGATCAAGTCGCTAACTCCGGCACAGGAGCGAGGATCGGCCACATAACATCGCCGGCTCGCCTTCGAGCCCTGACGGCGCTCCAGCTGCTGGGGCCGCAGACCCCCATGCTCTTTCAGGGGCAGGAGTTTGGTTCCTCTTCCCCGTTCTATTATTTCGCTGATCACACCGGAGAAATCGCCGACATCGTACGGCAGGGACGGCGCGATTTTATCAGTCAATTCCCGAACCTGCGGGATGAAGAACTCATCAGACACATGGCGGATCCATGTGCTCGCGAGACGTTCGACAAGGTGAAGCTTGATTGGGCCGAATGGGAGAGGAACGCGGCAGTCGTTCAGCTTCATCGCGACCTGCTGAATCTGCGTCAGACAGAAAAGGCATTTTCCCGCCAAGCCTGCGCCCGTGACGGGCAATTGGACGGCAGTATCTTGCCCAGCGCCTCCAGCACCGCCTTCCTCCTCAGATTCTTCGCGGAAAAACCGTCTGAGGAGAGACTATTGCTGATCAACTTCGGCAATGATCTCGTGATCGACAGTCTGCCGGACCCGCTTTTTGCTTCACCAAGAGGTCACCAATGGCATCTCTGGTGGTCGAGTGAAGATGCCGCCTACGGTGGCAGCGGGCGCCGCCCCTATGACTTTCAGAAGCGTTGGGTATTGAACGGGGATATCGCCCTGGTTCTCGCCCCCGTCAAAGTCGACAACCGGCAAAACGCCTCGGCAGTGCCAATGGAGGAATGGCAGGCCGGCATTTTGCGAGCCGGAGACTCCTGGTAGCTAACGGCAGGCACCCGGGCTTCGGCGTTCAAGCAGACGTTCGAGGAACTGAGCGAGGGAGTGGCCTGAATTCTCTCCCTCGCCACTGAGGACGGTAACACCCCACCTCTTTAGAACATGCACCTGGACTTCGGTTGGCTCGTGCATGAAGAGAAAAAGCGGTGGTCGGTGTCGGTCCAGTCCTGTCCGCCGCCATGTTGACCATAAGTGATGCAGCAAAAAGCGAATATTCAGATCGGACATGCTGTAGCCGATGAACAGCAACGTCGAGGCGAAGGCATCGCTCCTGAATTTAATATCCAAGGGAGCGTCGAATGAGAGGCGGTCGAAATAATCCGACTCGGTCAGCACCAGCGTGTCGGGATCGGAGAAATCACCGTGGTACTTGACGATCTGCGTTTTGCCGGCTGGCGCGGCCGCCATGTCTTTCGCACTTGTGATCCGGGTGAACGGCCGCTCGAATGTCTCATAGGACATTTCGAGATTTGCATCATAATTTGTGGTGTAAACGAGAGGAAAGTCCAGTTCCACGATGAGCCGATGCAACTCCGAACTCCTCAGTTGCTCCGGCGAAATCTGCCACTCGTGCTTCATCCATGCGACCAACTGAGACAATGACCCGTGCTTCAGCCGGTAATATTCGGCGATTTCCTGATAGGTGGTGCCGTGCTCGGCGGCGAACGACGACGGCAGGCCGAGATCCACCAACATGTGGTCGATGAGGCAGGTCCACGACGGCAAGCCGACATTCATCGATATGCCTGCCCCAACGAACAAGATGGCCTGCCGGCGTTCAAGCGCACCGGCGATCGCCATTATCTGTTCATCGTGTGGCACAAATCCTCCTGACTGCCATAGATCGAACGTCGTCTGGAGGGACTTGTTTCCGTTCGCTAGCGTACCTCCGTGAGGTGCCTAAGCGGCCGGCTGCAAGGATGCAACCGAACCGGCAGCTCCGTGGTCCAGCTTAGCCTGCCTAAGTGGCGTCGCCGGTCCTCTGGGGGCCCCTACGCGTCTCCAGCTCGTGGGCGTAGGGACCCGCATGTCCACCGGTTCTCATGAAGTGTTTGTCGATCTCGGCGATGATCGCTTCAGCCTTCTCTCCGCCATTTAATCTGATCAGAGCGTCCAGCTTCGCTTCGGTGCGATCATCGTTTTCCTTCGAAGACGGAGAGCCGATATAGAGAAAGTAGGCAAGACCGACGACCTGCCAGAGCAACTGCAAGAATTCGGACTGCCAGTTTTCAAAGGTGTCTCGGCTCATCTCCATCAGGTAGGCATTGATATCAGGGGCTTGACCGTGGCTCTGTTGCTCGCCGACAAAGGCGAACCAGCCAAATAACCAATGGCCGGCGAGCGAAAATAGAAAGAAGCCGACTGTGATCCAGGCGTAGGCGTATTTCTTGAACATGATACCTCCTTTGGACAGGCGACCGATGGGCGGCGTGCACGACCAGCCGCACTTTTTGAAGTCCTCATCAGCTGATACCTGGCCTGCCCTCCAAGTCCGCTCGGATCGAGAGATCGCCTGCAGCAATCGGCGCGCCGATGCTGAAAGCGGGCACGACCTCGTGTCCAAAGGTTTTGATGAACTCGCGCTGGTTGCGCCCGACATTGTGGATATAAATCTCTTCAAATCCCATCGCGATATCGGCCTTCAGCCACTCGACGTGCTGTTGCGGATCGGCCGAGATGCGCACATGCTCATCCATGTCTTCGGGCCGCACCTTCAGGCACGCCTCGTCGAACTCCTCCGGCAAACGAAGCGTTTCCGAGATCGCGGCCGAAATCGCGTTGCTCCGCCATTGGTCGAAAGCGTTTGCCCTCGCTTCGCCTTCGGAGTCGGCATAGGACACATGCGCCTGTAAATAGAGCGGCTTGTCCTTCCCGCCGCCACGGCGGAAGGCATCGACGACTTCGCCGAGCTTGTCGGGCGGCTGGTTGATGGTGATAAGCGCATCCGCCCATTCTCCCGCCCACTCGGCCGTTTCGGGCGAAAGAGCACCGACGACAATGCGGGGAAGCCTGTTCGACAGGGTATGGACCCGCGCCTGATCGACTTTGATCGGCGCTGACCGACTGACAAGCTTCCCCGACCATAAGTCCCGTATGATCTCGACCGCCGCTCGCAGTCGTTCATTTCTTTCTGCCTTGGAAGGCCAGCGTTCCCCCATGACGTGTTCATTCATGGCTTGCCCGCTGCCGACCGCGATCCACGGCAACCGTCCGGGAAACATCTCTGCGATCGTCGCGCCGGCCTGTGCAGTAATCGCCGGATGATAACGCCAGCCCATAGGGACGGTTATGATACCGAAGGGAATAGACCGCGTCGCCTGGAGGCCCGCCCCTAACCAAGCCCAAGCAAAGCCTGACTGACCCTGCCTCTCGCTCCATGGCGTCAGATGATCGGACGACATCACGGCGCCGAAACCTGCAGCTTCCGCCGCCTGCACATATCCAAGGAGCTCACTTGGCGAAAATTGTTCATGGGATGCGTGATAACCGATGAGCGTCATGATCCGTTTCCTTCCGAAACAAACCAATGGTTGGCATAGGGCTCGAGCTCCGGGCGTGGTTGGAGGATACCTTCGAACTCCACATCGCCGATGAGATCTCTGAACTTCCTGGGCTGCATGCCGCTAAAATCGATTTCCGTCTTGTAGGAAAACGGTCCGTCGGCGACGATCGGCTGACACAGTTTTCCGACATTCGCACTGGAGAACCCCGCCTTCTTCTCCGACCACCATTGCATCGGCAGCCGCACTGCTGGTCGCGGTGCTTGCCTAGGACGGGTTCTGCACCTTCGAATATGGAATAGCCTATGCATACCAGCTGCTGCTTCGGTTCGGCACCGCGACGGTCTCCCGATAATCTCTGTTGCCACACCTTCTAACGGTTCCGGAGGGAGGGGGTTCCTTGAGCCGCGCCACGGCTACGAACGGGAAGTTGGGATCAAGTCCGGCCCGATGGAACCCACGCGCACCACCGGTGTTCTCCCAAGATCCCAAACAAGTAGGAAAGCTTCCGATGGATCAGTCCACGACACCGCTGGGAGGTCCCATGCGATCACCTCTCCAACCGAAATGGTGGCATACGGCAACTGTCTATCAGGTCTATCCGCGCAGCTTCTGCGATTGTAACGGAGATGGCATCGGCGATATTCCGGGCATTACCTCCAAGCTCGATTACCTGAAGAAACTCGGGATCGACATCATCTGGCTGTCGCCGATCTACAAGTCGCCGATGGACGACAACGGCTACGACATATCCGACTATAGGGACATCGCCCCCGAGTTCGGCTCGCTCGCAGATTTCGACGAGTTGGTGGCGGAGGCGAAAGACCGCGGGATCGGCATCATGCTCGACCTCGTCGTGAACCACAGCTCCGACGAGCATCCGTGGTTTCTTCAATCTCGCCGCGACCTGGACAACCCATTCCGCGATTTCTACATCTGGCGCAAGCCCGCCCCGGACGGAGGACCGCCGAACCGGTTAACATCCTCCTTCGGCGGGCCGGCCTGGACGCTCGATCCCGCCACCGGCGAATATTACCTGCACATGTTTTCCCGTCGCCAGCCGGACCTCAATTGGGAGAGCGAGAAGGTCCGGGCGGAAATCTACGACATGATGAACTGGTGGCTCGAGCGCGGCATTGCAGGCTTCCGAATGGATGTCATCGACTATATCGGCAAGCAGGTGGATCAGGAGCTCGTCAAGGACGGACCACATTTGCACGATTATCTGCAGGAGATGAATGCCAAGACCTTTGGCAGCCGCGATATCCTGACGGTCGGCGAAGCCTGGAGCGCCACACCCGGCGCAGCGCTCCTCTATTCCGGGCGTGAACGCCGGGAACTGTCGATGATCTTCCAGTTCGAGCACGTCACCCAGCAATGGGACGCGGTTTATGGGAAATGGCGCCCGAAGCCGTTCGACCTCGTAAACCTCAAGACCGTCCTCAGCAAATGGCAGCTTGCTCTATCCGAAGATGGGTGGAATTCGCTCTTCTGGGGCAATCATGATCTTCCGCGCGCAGTCTCGCGCTACGGCAATATCACCGGCTATCACGTTGAGTCGGCGAAGATGCTGGCGACCGCGTTGCATCTCCTGAAGGGCACGCCTTTCGTCTATCAGGGCGAGGAGATCGGCATGACGAACGTTCCCTTCACCTCCATCGAACAGTATCGCGATATCGAAACTATCAACATGCACAGACTGCACGTGGAGGCCGGCCTTTCACCGGAGGAATTCATCCGCGGAGCAAACGAGAACGGCCGCGATAACGCCCGCACGCCGATGCAATGGAGTGCTGCCCCCTATGGCGGTTTTTCCACAGGCGTCCCCTGGATCGAGGTCAATCCCAATTATCCGAAGGTCAACGCCGAAGCGGCCATCAAGGACGAGAAGTCGATCTGGAATCATTATCGCAAGCTGATCGCTCTCCGGAAAACCCACCCTGTTATCGTTTATGGCGAGTACCGGTCCTGGCTCGACCAGCACCCCGATGTCTTCGTTTATACCCGCACGCTCGACAGGAGCTGGATCATCGTGGTCGCCAACTTCACACCCAGGGACATTATTCTGAGTTTGCCGACGGAGCTCGCTATCAACGGAGAATGCCTCATCTGCAATTATGAACCAGTGCACATGATCGGCGAAACTGTTGAGCTCAAGCCATACGAAACCTTCGCGATAGAATGTAAGTGAAGCTCTCGAGCCAATGCGCGCTTTGCCAACCGACGGAGTGACGGTTTTCGGCGATCTCGAACTCTTTGAAAAGTTGCACCCTATGTTGGCATGACGCGATCAGCCGCCGAATGACTTCCGATAGGCATGCGGGCTCGTGCCCAGCCGCTTGCGGAAGTGGTGCCGCATCGTCGCCAGCGTGCCGAAGCCGCTTGATATCGCGATATCGTCGAGCGATACGGCTAGTTCTCTTTCGAGAAGGTCGCGCGCATGGCGCAGCCGCTCCTTCAGCAGCCATTCGCCGACGCTGAGACCCGTCGTCGCTTCGAAGCGGCGCTGGAAAGTGCGTATGCTCATGCCGGCCCTTTTGGCGAGCAGGCTGATCGGCTGCTCCTCGGCAAGGCTTGCGCGCATCCAGTCGATCAGCGGGCTGAGGCGTATGCCCTCACGTTCCTCCGGAACCGGCGCGCCGATGAACTGCGCCTGCCCGCCTTCGCGGTGCGGCGGCACGACGAGGCGGCGGGCGACGCTGTTTGCCGCCTCCGAGCCGAAATCGCCGCGCACCACATGCAGGCAGAGATCGATGCCTGCGGCGCTGCCGGCCGCTGTCAGCAGGCTGCCCTCATCTATGTAGAGTACATCCGCGTCGAGCGTGATGTCGGGATAACGCGCCGCGATCGAGTTGACATAGCGCCAATGTGTTGTCGCCCTGCGGTTGGCAAGCAGTCCGGCGCCGGCAAGGACCGCAACGCCGGAACAGAGCGACATGATGCGCGCGCCGCGCTGATGCGCTGCCTTGAGAGCGGCGGCAAGCGGTTCCGGCACCGGCGCATCGATCGACCGCCAGCCGGGCACGACGATCAGGTCTGCCGCGTCGAGCACTTCCAGCCCCCTGTCGACCGCGACCGTCAATCCGCCGGCGGCGCGAAGCGGCCCCGGCTCGATGCCGCAGACGGAGAAGCGATACCACCCCTCGCCCATCTCGGGACGCGGCAGGCCGAAGACCTCATAAGCTATCCCGAATTCGAAGGTGCAGAGCCCGTCATAGGCAAGCACCGCGACCAGCGGTCCGTTCGTCTTCGGAGATATGTTTGGCATGATCTTTACGCTGTCAGTCATGATGGCCAATTTCGCCAAGCTTTAACATCGGCGATATCAGGGGGCAATCCAGCACGAAAGGAAAGACCGATGCCAAGCGCCGTCTCCGAAATCCCCGCCGCCGAGCCTGACCTCGCCGCCGCCCATTATGCCGCTAAGCTCGCCTTCGAGACCGATTGTTCGGATGTCCGCGCCGCTTTCGCAGCTGGAAAGGTCGATTTCGTTCTTCTCGATGTGCGCTCGCCGGCACTGTTTGCGCAGTCCCATGTGCCGGGCGCGATTAACCTGCCGCACGGCAAGATGACCGCACATCGCATGTCGGAATGGGCAAAAAACACGCTCTTCATCGTCTATTGCGCTGGTCCTCATTGCAACGGCGCCGACAAGGCGGCCTTTCGCCTTGCCAAGCTCGGCCTCAGAGCCAAGCTGATGATCGGCGGCATGACCGGTTGGGCCGATGAGGGTTTTGCCTTCGAAACCGAAACCATCGCTGCCGAATAACAGAAGGCTCCCCTCCACGATTCGCAGGGAGCCTCATGTCTCAAAACTCAATGACGATCTTGCCGAAGGGGCCTCGATAGAGATGATCGAGCGCCTGCGGCAGCTCTTCGAAGCCATAACGCCTGTCGATAACAGGCTTCAGCCCGGTCTGGTCGACGGCGCGCACCAGATCCTCCAGTGCCCTGCGGTGACCGACCGTAATTCCCTGCAGGACGGGCGCCTTGAGAAGCAGTGGCGCCACCGGCGCCGAAACCTCGAAGCCCTCGAACACACCGATCACCGAAATTCGGCCGTTGACCGCCACGGCCCTCAGCGCTTGGCCGAGATGCGGACCGCCGACGATTTCGAGCACATGGTCGGCGCCGTAATCGCCGGTCAGTTGATGCAGCCGCTCCACCCAGTCGCCCTCGTGCCGGTTGATCAGATGATCGGCGCCGAGCGCCAGCGCCCGGTCGAGCTTTTCGCTACTGGCTGACGTGATGAAGACCTCGGCGCCATGCGCCTTGGCGATCTGCAGGCCGAAGAGCGCGACGCCGCCGGTTCCCTGCACCAGCACCTTGTCGCCAGCCTTGAGCTTGCCGCATTCGATCAGTGCGAACCATGCCGTCAGTCCGGCGCAGGGCAGCGTGCTCGCTTCAGCGGCATCGAGCGTTTTCGGCGCATGCGTGAACCACTCCTCGGAAAACACGGTGTGTTCGGTCAGCACGCCCGGATGGAAGCCGCCGCGCGTCTGGTAGGGTAGATTACGCGCGTTGCCCGGGCCGCGTCCATCGATCCAATCCGGGGAAAAGGTGGATATAACTCGATCTCCGGGTTTGAAGCGTGTGACATCCGGCCCGACGGCCTCAACCACGCCTGCCATGTCCGAGGCCGGGACAAAGGGAAACTGCAGCGGCAGTCCCATGCCGCTTTCGAGCACAAGCCTGTCGCGGAAATTGAGGGAGACCGCCTGCGTCCGCACCCGGATCATGCTGCCAGACACGTCGGGAATTCTCGCTTCACCGATCTTCAGATTGGCCTCCGGCCCAACGGCATCGGTTTGCCACTGCTTTGTCGTCTGCATCTCCTGCTCCTTCTCGATTGGAGGAGCAGCAGGTATATCGTTGAATATTCATCGCCTGTTGCGATATTATGTCGTCGAACTGGTGCCATAAAGGAAACAAAGATGGAGCAATTGAAGGGGATTTCGATCTTCGTCCAGACGGTCGAAGCCGGCGGTTTCTCCGCCGCCGCCGAACGGCTTCACCTCACCCGCTCGGCAGTCAGCAAGACGATCGCAAGGCTCGAACAGCGACTCGACGTCCGGCTCTTCAACCGCACGACCCGGACCCAGAGCCTGACCGACGAGGGCCGGTTCTTCTATGAGCGCTGCCTGAAAGCTATCGAGGAAATCCGGATCGGCGAGGCCCAACTTGAATCGGGCAGGCGCGAGGTCCGCGGCAGGCTGAGGGTATCGATGCCGGCGCTGTTTGGACGCCATTGCGCCGCTCCGATCCTGACCCGCCTGCTCGACGACCACCCCGATCTCGAACTGGACTTATCCTTCAGCGATCGGGTCGTCGATCTCCTAGAGGACGGCTTCGACCTTGCCGTCCGCAACGGTCCGCTGAAGGACAATCCCGACCTGATGGCGCGAACGATCGCCCGGCAGTCCATGACGGTCTGCGCCTCGCCCGCTTATCTCGAAAACTATGGCGTGCCGCAAACGATCGACGATCTCGCCCGCCATCATGGCATCGTCTATCGCAGGGGTGACAATGACAAGGCTTGGACCTTCCCGGCTCCGGCCGGTCCCCCACGCGAAGTTCTGCCGAAATCACGGCTGCGGCTCGACGATCTCGCTTCGATCGCAGACGCCGCGGTTGAAGGCCGCGGGCTTGCCTGGCTGACCTGCTGGCTGGTGCGGGACAAGGTCCTCTCAGGTGAACTCGTGCGGGTTCTGACCGATACACCATCAACCATATTTGAAGCCTATGCCGTCTGGCCGCGATCGCCGGTGATGCTGCCGAAAGTGCGTCTTGCCATCGATACGCTGGCCGCGGAACTGCCGGCGATCATGAGCTGAAAAAGGCATCCTCTCAGGAAATCGAGCTGTTAGCCACCCTCCGGCCGCAGCCCGCCAATAAAGAGTTGCTCCAGAAACCGCGCGGCATCCTCGAAGCGCCCTTCGCCGGAATGTTCCTGCCCCAGCACCGCGCGCACCTGGACGTCGAAATCCGCATAGTGCTGGGTCGTCGACCAGATCGAGAAGATCAGGTGGTAGGGATCGCATTCGACGATCTTGCCTGATTTCGTCCAGGCGCGGATGACCTCCGCCTTCTCGTCGACCAGTTGCTTCAGCGGCCCCTTCAATTCGTCCTCGATATGCGGAGCGCCCTGCAGCACCTCATTGGCGAACAGCCGGCTCTCGCGCGGAAAATCGCGCGCCATCTCCAGCTTGCGCCTGATGTAGCTGCGGATTTCTTCTTCCGGATTGCCCTCGGCGTCGAAGGCCCGCAGCGGCTCCAGCCAGGTATAGAGGACCCGGTCGATCAGCGCCCGGTGCATCGCTTCCTTGGTGCGGAAATAATAAAGCAGATTGGGTTTCGACATGCCCGCGACTTCGGCGATCTGGTCGATCGTCGAACCGCGAAAGCCGCGTGCCGAAAACACGTCGAGCGCCGCCTCCAGAATCTGCTCTTCCTTCTCCTCCTGGATTCGCGTTCGCCTCTGGGTCTTCGCTGCTCTCGGAATAGCCATCGGCTATTGTTTCCCCTTGATATTCAACTTCTTCCCTCAAGTTTCGGCAGAGGCGACCCCTGGCGCTTTCTTGAGCAACTGCCCGCATTTTTATCGGCAAATTTCGTGATTTTCGTCTTGAGCCCCGCGGTGGAAGTTGTAATGTTTACCAATCGGTCAAATATCCGCCAGATGAAAAACAAAGGCAACTGGCGATTTTCCGGCGCTCGACAAAACCAACAACAGGCGCGGGAAAGGACCACGGGAACAGGCGGGCATGCCCCTTGCATGACTGCCGCAAACAGGTGAGGGCTTGAAGAATGGTGGCAGCACCAGGCGAGAACATGCGCATCAATGGCGACCGTCTCTGGGACAGTCTCATGGACATGGCGAAGATCGGCCCCGGAATCGCCGGCGGCAACAACCGCCAGACGCTGACGGATTCGGATGCCGAGGGCCGCAGGCTTTTCAAGACATGGTGCGACGAGGCCGGCCTGACCATGGGTGTCGACCGCATGGGCACGATGTTCGCCACCCGCCCCGGCACTGATCCCGACGCCCTGCCGGTCTATGTCGGCTCGCATCTCGACACCCAACCAACCGGCGGCAAATATGATGGCGTGCTTGGCGTGCTCTCGGCCCTCGAAATCGTGCGCACGATGAACGACCTCGGCATCAAGACGAAGCACCCCATCGTCGTCACCAACTGGACGAACGAGGAAGGCGCACGCTTCGCCCCTGCCATGCTGGCGTCGGGCGTCTTCGCCGGCGTGCACAGCCTGGACTTCGCATATAACCGCAGGGATCCAGAGGGCAATCTGTTTGGCGACGAGTTGAAGCGCATCGGCTGGGTCGGGGACGAAGAGGTCGGCGCCCGCAAGATGCACGCCTATTTCGAATATCATATCGAGCAGGGTCCGATCCTCGAAGCCGAGGAAAAGCAGATCGGCGTCGTCACCCACTGTCAGGGCCTGTGGTGGCTGGAATTCACGCTGACCGGCAAGGAGGCCCATACTGGCTCGACGCCGATGAACATGCGCGTCAATGCCGGCCTTGCCATGTCGCGCATCCTGGAAATGGTCCAAGGCGTGGCGATGAGCGAGCAGCCGGGCGCCGTCGGCGGCGTCGGCCAAGTCTTCTTCTCGCCGAATTCCCGCAACGTGCTGCCGGGCAAAGTGGTCTTCACTGTCGACATCCGCTCGCCCGACAAGGCCAAGCTCGATCGCATGCGGGCAAAGATCGAGGCCGAGGCTCCTGGCATCTGCGACGCGCTGGGCGTCGGCTGTTCCATCGAGGCGATCGGCCATTTCGCACCGGTCACCTTCGACGAAAAGCTCGTCACCTCGGTTCGCTCCGCCGCCGAACGGCTCGGTTACAGCCACATGAACATTATCTCCGGCGCCGGCCACGACGCTTGCTGGGCCGCCAAGGTCGCGCCTGCCACCATGGTCATGTGCCCATGCGTCGGCGGGCTCAGCCACAACGAGGCGGAAGAAATCTCCAAGGAATGGGCGACGGCCGGAGCCGATGTGCTGTTCCATGCGGTGGTCGAGACGGCGGAGATCGTGGTGTGATGTCTGCTGCAGAACCCGGAGCCCCCTCATCCGACCCTTCGGGCCACCTTCTCCCCGCTGGGGAGAAGGGAATGGCGAACGTCGCGGCTTCTCCCTTCTCCCCTCGGGGAGAAGGTGCCCGAAGGGCGGATGAGGGGGCTCCGGGCGCGACCAAAATTATCAAACAGGATATCCGCAAACATCGCCCAGTCAAAACAGCACAAGCTCGACAGCTTCGTCAAAACGAAACCGAAGAAGAATACCATCTCTGGAGCGACCTGCGCGCCCGCCGCTTGAACTGTTATAAATTTGCAAGGCAAGTCCCGCTTGGGCCATTCATTGTCGATTTCCTCTGTCGCGAAAAACAATTGATCGTAGAAGTCGACGGCTTCCAGCATGCCGAAAACGTCAGCGATCAACGCCGAACCGAATGGCTTGATGCAAATGGCTATTCTGTCCTGCGCTTCTGGAATCAGGAAGTCTCTCGCGAAAGACGCTCCGTACTCGAAACAATCCTGGCAGCATTGGAAGGCCGGCTTGAAGCCAGCGAGGAAACGCTCAGCTTCTATTCACCAGGCGAATCCAAAGAAAAGAAGAGGGAACGATCATGACCACAGTCATCAAGAACGGCACCATCGTCACGGCCGACCTCACCTACAAGGCTGACGTCAAGATCGATGGCGGCAGGATCGTCGAGATCGGTCCGAACCTCTCTGGCGACGAAACGCTCGATGCCTCCGGCTGTTTTGTCATGCCGGGCGGCATCGACCCGCACACTCATCTCGAAATGCCCTTCATGGGCACCTATTCCTCCGATGATTTCGAGAGCGGCACGCGCGCGGCGCTTTCCGGTGGCACGACCATGGTGGTCGATTTCGCCCTTCCCGCCCCCGGCCAGTCGCTGCTGGAGGCGCTGACCATGTGGGATAACAAATCGACCCGCGCCAATTGCGACTATTCCTTCCACATGGCGGTCACCTGGTGGAGCGAGCAGGTCTTCAAGGAGATGGAGACCATCGTCCGCGACAAGGGCATCAACACCTTCAAGCACTTCATGGCCTATAAGGGTGCGCTGATGGTCGATGACGACGAGATGTTCGCCTCGTTCCAGCGCTGCGCCGAGCTCGGCGCGCTGCCGCTGGTGCATGCCGAAAACGGTGATGTCGTCGCCTCGATGTCGGCAAAGCTGCTCGCCGAGGGCAATAACGGCCCCGAGGCGCATGCCTATTCCCGGCCGGCTGAAGTCGAGGGTGAGGCCACCAATCGCGCCATCATGATCGCCGACATGGCCGGCTGCCCTGTTTACATTGTCCACACCTCCTGCGAGCAGGCGCATGAAGCGATCCGCCGGGCCCGCGCCAAGGGCATGCGCGTCTATGGCGAACCACTGATCCAGCACCTGACGCTCGACGAGAGCGAATATTCCAATCCCGACTGGGATCATGCCGCCCGCCGCGTCATGTCGCCGCCCTTCCGCAGCAAGCAGCATCAGGATAGCCTCTGGGCAGGGCTCGCCTCCGGTTCGCTGCAGGTGGTCGCAACCGACCACTGCGCTTTCACCACGGCGCAGAAACGTTTCGGCGTCGGCGACTTCACCAAGATCCCGAACGGCACAGGCGGCCTCGAAGACCGCATGCCGATGCTCTGGACACACGGTGTCAACACCGGCCGACTGACGATGAACGAATTCGTCGCCGTCACCTCGACCAACATCGCCAAGATTCTCAACATCTATCCGAAGAAGGGCGCGATCCTCGTCGGCGCCGATGCCGATATCGTGGTCTGGGACCCGAACCGTTCGAAGGTCATCTCGTCCAAGACCCAGCAGTCGGCGATCGACTACAACGTCTTCGAGGGCAAGGAAGTGACTGGCCTGCCGCGCTACACGCTGACGCGCGGGGTCGTCGCGATCGAGGAAAGCACGATCAAGACCCGCGAGGGCCACGGCGAGTTCGTCAGGCGCGAACCGGTGACAGCCGTCAGCAGAGCGCTGTCCACCTGGAAGGAGATCACCTCTCCGCGCAAAGTGGAACGCAGTGGCATCCCGGCAACCGGCGTATGACGATGGAGCATAGCGATACGGCCATCAACCGGGGAACGACGCCTTCATGCGGATGACTTCACGCCGGCACCAGCGCGTCCAGTTCCGGCAGAAGCACGACGCTTTCCTGCTCGTGGGGATCGGTGCGCGCAATGACCGCCGTGCAGGGCGTGCTGCTGAGGTTCGCAGGCATATGCGGCACGCCGGCCGGGATGTAGAACAGTTCGCCGGCATGGGTGATGACGTGATGCTCCAGCCGGTCGCCGTACCAGGTATGAGCCTCGCCGGAGAGCACGTAGATCGCCGTCTCATGCGCCTCGTGCAGGTGCGCCTTGGCACGCACGCCGGGCGGGATCGTCAGGAGGTGCATGCAGATGCCCGTGGCGCCGACAGTCTCGGCCGCTATCCCTTCGAAATAGCTGAGCCCCTGCTTGCCGTCATAGGCGTGCTTGGGACGAACGATGTGGCAGGTTGGTTTTGATGTCGCGTCCATTTTCTTCCTCCAAGAATTGCGCCGCCGGGAAAGCCGGCAGCGATGGTAACATGCAAACCGCCGTCAAGCGGGGAAAACAAGATCGGTCGCATTGATGCAAGCACCCTCCGTCGTATCCGCCAAGGACCTCTGTCTCACCTACCAGGCGAATGACGGCCCGGTGCGGGCGCTGAGCGATGTCAATCTCGATGTCCGCAAGGGCGATTTCGTCTCTTTCATCGGCCCGTCCGGCTGCGGCAAGACGACTTTCCTCCGCGTCATCGCCGATCTCGAAAGGAGCACGTCGGGCGAAATCTCGATCAACGGCATGACGCCGGCGGAGGCGCGCAAAGCCCGCGCCTACGGCTACGTCTTTCAGGCGCCGGCGCTCTATCCCTGGCGCACCATCGAGAACAATATTGCCTTGCCCTTGGAGATCATGGGCTACCGCGGCGCCGATCGGACGAGGCGCATCGCCGAGGCGCTCGACCTCGTCGGTCTTTCCGGCTTCGAGAAGAAATTCCCCTGGCAGCTTTCCGGCGGCATGCAGCAACGCGCCTCGATCGCCCGCGCGCTCGCCTTCGACGCCGACCTGCTATTGATGGACGAGCCCTTCGGCGCGCTTGACGAGATCGTCCGCGACCATCTGAACGAAGAGCTGCTGAAACTCTGGGCCCGCACCAACAAGACGATCTGCTTCGTCACCCACTCCATCCCCGAGGCGGTCTACCTCTCGACCAAGATCGTGGTGATGTCGCCGCGCCCCGGCCGCGTCACCGACGTGATCGACTCCACGCTTCCGGCCGAACGCCCGCTCGACATCCGCGACAGGCCGGAGTTCCTGGAAATCGCCCACCGCGTCCGCGAGGGGCTGAGGACGGGGCATAGCCATGAGGTTTAGGCCGTTGCGCTCTTGGGCCACTCCCCTCTGCCCTGCCGGGCATCTCCCCCACAAGGGGGGAGATCGATATGCCGAGCCGGCCTCCCCAAACAACGAAGGCCCCCTAGCCCAGCATGGCAGCATTGGGGAACGACCCGCCATCTCCTTGCCGATCTCCTCCCTTGTGGGGGAGATGCCCGGCAGGGCAGAGGGGGGTAACGGCCCACGCGGTGCCGATATATGGGGGCTATCCCTGTGAAATCCGACACATTCAGGGACAAGATCGTCCCCGTCACCACCATCCTGCTCGCCCTCGTCGCCATCTGGTATGTCGCCGCCATTCTCATGAACGCGCCGTTCCAGCGTGATATCGACAGCCGCGCCGGCGTCACGCCGACCACGATGGAATTCATCGGCAAGACGCTGGCGCAGCCGAAGCCGATCCTGCCGGCACCGCATCAGGTGACTGAGAATGTCTATGAGAACACTTTCCTGCGCAGCCTTTCGAGCAGCCGGAGCCTCGTCTATCACAGCTGGGTAACGCTCTCCTCCACCCTGCTCGGCTTCGGTTTCGGCATGCTGCTCGGCATTCTTCTCGCCGTGCTGATCGTGCATAACCGCGCCATGGACCGCTCGCTGATGCCTTGGCTCGTAGCCAGCCAGACAATCCCGATCCTCGCTATCGCGCCGATGATCGTCATCATCTCCTACAACGTGCTGACCGGCGACAATGCGCTGGCGCATCTGCTGAATCTCGATTCCGACGCCTCCCGCCTCGTCTCCAAGGCGCTGATCTCCACCTACCTCTCCTTCTTTCCGGTCGCCGTCGGCATGGTGAAGGGGCTGCGGTCACCCGAACTCCTCTATCTCGACCTCATGCGCACCTATAACGCCAGTCCGATGCAGACCTTTTGGAAACTGCGCGTCCCTGCCTCGATCCCCTTTCTCTTCACTTCTATGAAGGTCGCGATCGCAGCAAGCCTCGTCGGCGCCATCGTCGGCGAATTGCCGACGGGCGCCGTTGCCGGCATTGGTTCGAAGCTGCTCGCCGGCTCCTATTACAGCCAGACGATCGATATCTGGGCAGCGCTGGTCGCCGGCTCGCTGCTTGCAGGCGTCCTCGTCGCGATTGTCGGCCTTGCGGCGAAGATCGTCGACCGCGCCATGGGCGGGAGGCCGGCATGAGACGTCTGAGCTTCTCCTGGCAAGGCGCGGCCGCTCTTCTTTTCTGCATCGCGGCGCTGGCTGCCTTACCGCTTCTGGCCGAGGGCGCGGCCCGTCCTTTAACCGATGGCACCGCAAGCCTCATCTTCATCGTCATCGCCGCGGCCGCTCTCCTGTCCTTTGCACCGCAACCGCCGGCCTATCGCGCCACCGTGCTGTTCATCGGCGCCCATGGCGCCGCCTGGCTGCTGCTTGCAGCGATTTCCGGCAACGAGGGCACGGCAACGCGGGCTTACTTCCTGCTGCTCTTCGCCGCGTGGCTGCTCGCCTGGCGATGCGTCACGGAGCTTTCGAAAGTGCCGCCTGCCGCCGCCTTCGGTGCATCGGTGCTCGAACTGCTGATTCCGGCGATTTTCGGCGCCTGGATTCTCATCCTCTGGGAGGCGATCACGCGCGGTGCCGGCGTCCCCTTCATCCTGTTGCCGCCGCCGAGCGCCATCGGCGCCCGCATCATGGCCTCTCTGCCCATCCTCGGCGACGACGTCAGGCAGACGATCTTCAAGGCGGTGCTGATCGGTTATATCGTCGGCTGCCTCAGCGGTTTCGTCGTCGCGGTGCTGGCCGACCGCATCGCCTTCCTGCGCCGCGGCCTGCTGCCGATCGGCAACATGGTGTCGGCTCTGCCGATCATCGGCATCGCTCCGGTCATGGTCATGTGGTTCGGCTTCGACTGGCCGTCGAAAGCCGCCGTCGTCATCATCATGACCTTCTTCCCAATGCTGGTGAACACCGTGGCAGGCCTCTCCGCCTCCGGCAGCATGGAGCGCGACCTGATGCGCACCTACGCATCGAGCGACTGGCAGACGTTGCTCAAGCTCAAGCTTCCGGCGGCGATGCCCTTCATTTTCAACGCACTGAAGATCAACTCGACGCTGGCTCTGATTGGTGCCATCGTTGCGGAATTCTTCGGGACGCCGATCGTCGGCATGGGCTTCCGCATCTCGACCGAGATCGGCCGCATGAATGTCGACATGGTCTGGGCGGAAATCGCCGTCGCGGCGCTGGCCGGCTCGATCTTCTATGGCATCATCGCCCTGACAGAACGGGCGGTGACGTTCTGGCATCCGTCTATCCGTGGTGGCTAGGCGCGCGCGGGCCTCGCAAATTGGGTCCGGGCATAACTTCAGAGGGTAAGGACAAGAAAATGAAAAAATTGATGGTTGCAATGATGGCGAGCGCCATGTCGCTTGCAGCGGCCCATGCTATGGCCGCCGACAAGGTGGTGCTGCAGCTGAAATGGGTCACACAGAGCCAGTTCGCCGGTTATTATGTCGCCCAGGAGAAGGGTTTCTACAAGGAAGAGGGCCTCGACGTCGACATCAAGCCCGGTGGTCCCGATATCGCGCCTGAGCAGGTGATCGCCGGTGGCGGCGCCGATGTCATCGTCGACTGGATGGGCGGCGCGTTGGTTGCCCGCGAAAAGGGCGTTCCGCTGGTCAACATCGCCCAGCCATATCAGAAGTCCGGCCTGGAAATGATCTGCCGTAAGGACGGCCCGGTCAAGACCGAGGCCGACTTCAAGGGCCATACGCTCGGCGTCTGGTTCTTCGGCAACGAATACCCCTTCTTCGCTTGGATGAACAAGCTGGGTCTTTCCACCGAAGGCGGCCCGAACGGCGTCACCGTGCTGAAGCAGAGCTTCGACGTACAGCCGCTCGTCCAGAAGCAGGCCGATTGCATCTCCGTCATGACCTACAACGAATACTGGCAGGCGATCGATGCCGGCTTCAAGCCGGAGGAACTGACGGTCTTCAACTATACGCAAATGGGCAATGACCTTCTCGAGGACGGCCTCTACGCCATGGAAGACAAGCTGAAGGACCCGGCGTTCAAGGAGAAGATGGTCAAGTTCGTCCGCGCCTCGATGAAGGGCTGGAAATATGCGACCGAGAACCCCGATGAAGCCGCCGAGATCGTCGTGGACAACGGCGGCCAGGACGAGAACCACCAGAAGCGTATGATGGGCGAAGTTGCAAAGCTGGTCGGCGACGGCTCCGGCAAGCTGGACGAAGCGCTCTATGCCCGCACGGCGAAGGCTCTGCTCGACCAGAAGATCATCAACAAGGAGCCCTCGGGGGCCTGGACACACGAGATCACAGACGCCGCATCCAAGTAAACACGGCAGGAAGTAAAGCGAAACGCGCGGAGAAAATTTCCGCGCGTTTCTCATTTTTGGGGCGACACGAAAAAAAGCGTCGCTGATGTCGCATTTTTCCGGCGTCAAACGTCATTAGGGGAGAAGCGGCATCAATGATCGTCATGTTCGCATAACTCTGCGATGATTGATTCAGGTTATGATGGTAATTATTATCGTCTCATGGGGAATTGTTTTCTGCCGGGCTTGCATATCGAGCAAATCGATACCAACTAGAAGCCGATTTGCCGGCGAGGGATGAAGACGGCAAAGTGGATACCCCTGAGAATGCAGGAAAGGCAGTGGCCTGGTCGCGAGCTCGATGGCAGACGCGCGAATTCGGCTAACCTTATGACGAGATTGGACGAAGACGCATGGCACGCAAGCCGACTGGAATTTTAGGCGCATCCACCCTTTTTGCAGCGGCGCTGGCTGCATCCGCCGCCTTTTCGCAGGAAGCGCCGGTCGCAAAGCCGCAGCAGAACCTGCCGGCGATCGTTGTCACCACAGCCGTCAATCGCACCCTCGTCGACCGTGTTATCGGCACCGGAACGGTCAAGCCGGTGGAGGAAGTCTATATCCAGCCGCAGGTCGAAGGCCTTTCGATTCGCACGCTGAAAGCCGATGTCGGCGACAAGGTCCAGGCTGAAAGCACGCTGGCAACGCTCAATGACGACGCCCTGGTCCTGGAGAAAAGCCAGATGATGGCGACGAAGGCCAAGGGCGAGGCAAGCCTTGCCCAACTGCGCGCCCAGCTCATCGAAGCGCAGGCCAATGCCGAACAGGCAAGGCAGCAGCAGGCCCGCGCCCAGGAAATGGGCAAGAAGGGCACGGTTTCTACAGCCCAGGTCGAGCAGGCCGATGCGACCGCCGCTGCCGCCAACGCCCGAGTCGTCTCCGCCGAGCAGGCGATCGAGGTCGCCGAAGCCGATCTGAAGGTCTTCGACAGCCAGATCGCAGACGCCGATCTGAAGCTCGCCCGCACCGATGTGAAGACGCCGGTTGCCGGTGTGGTTTCGGCTAAGAACGCCAAGGTCGGCGCGATCGCCGCCGGCAACGGCGATCCGCTATTCACCATCATCCGCAACGGCGATATCGAGCTCGTCGCCGAAGTCGCCGAAAGCGATATTGTCAGGATTGTGGCCGGCCAGAAGGCAACCATTTCCCTTTCCGGCAGCCGCGAAAAGCTTTCCGGCGCCGTGCGCCTGGTTTCGCCGACCGTCGATCCCAGCACCCGCCTTGGCCTGGTGCATATCTCGATCGACGATGACAGCAAGGCGCGTTCCGGCATGTATGGCAGCGCCGAGATCATCGTCCGCGAAACCGAGGGCGTATCGCTTCCCCTGACGGCGGTGCTGACCGGCAACGAAGGCTCCTCCGCCCGCAAGGTCGAGGACGGCGTGGTGAAATTCGCCAAGATCGAGACCGGCATCCAGGACGGCGCCTATGTCGAGATCGTCAATGGATTGAAGAGCGGCGACGAGGTCGTCGCCAAGGCGGGCGCTTATGTCCGCGACGGCGACCACATCACGCCGGTGCGTGAACAGCCCTCCGCTTCCAACTAAAGAGACCATCCGATGAATTTTTCAGCCTGGTCCATTAGAAATCCCATCGCGCCGCTGCTGGCCTTCTGCCTGCTGATATTCATCGGCATTCAGTCCTTCAACACGCTGCCGATCACGCGCTTTCCGAACATCGACGTGCCGCTGGTCTCGATCAGCGTGACGCAAAGCGGCGCGTCGCCGGCCGAACTCGAAATGCAGGTGACGAAGGAGATCGAAGACGCGATCGCCTCGATCACCGGCATCGACGAAATCCAGTCGACGGTGACCGACGGCAGTTCACAGACCAACGTCATGTTCCGGATGGAAGTGCCGACCGAACAAGCCGTACAGGACGTCAAGGACGCGATCGACCGCATCCGCAGCGATCTGCCGGCGACGGCCGAAGCACCAATCGTTACCAAGGTTGATGTCGAGGGCCAGGCGATCCAGACCTTCGCCGTGTCCTCACCCGACATGTCGCTCGAAGAACTGTCCTGGTTCGTCGACGATACAATCAAGCGCGCGCTGCAGGGCCAGGCCGGCATCGGCCGAGTCGATCGTTACGGCGGCGCTGAACGCGAAGTGCGCATAGAACTCGCGCCCGGCAAGCTCGATGCTTACGGCATCACAGCTGCAAGCGTGAACGATCAGCTGCGCGGCACCAATGTCGATCTCGGCTCCGGTCGCGGCCAGGTGGCGGGCAGCGAACAGGCAATCCGCGTTCTTGGCGACGCCCGCAATGTCGCCGAACTTGCAGACACGACGATTGCGCTGCCGAGCGGCCGTTTCGTCAAGCTGTCCGATCTCGGCGTCATCAAGGACACCTATGAGGAGCCGAAATCCTTTTCGCGCTTCAACGATACGCCCGTCGTTACCTTCGGCGTCTTCCGCTCGAAGGGCGCCAGTGAGGTCAGCGTCGCCGAGACGGTGGCGCAGAGCCTCGACAAGGTGCGAAGCGAAAATCCGAACGTGAAGATCGAGATGATCGACGATTCGGTCTATTTCACCTACGGCAACTATGAAGCCGCCATCCACACGCTGCTCGAAGGCGCCCTGCTCGCCGTCATTGTCGTGCTGCTGTTCCTCAGGAACTGGCGCGCGACGCTGATCTCGGCCATCGCGCTCCCGCTCTCTGCGATCCCGACCTTCTGGGTCATGGACATGATGGGCTTCTCGCTGAACCTCGTCAGCTTCCTGGCGCTGACGCTCGCGACAGGTATCCTGGTCGACGACGCGATCGTTGAAATCGAGAACATTGCCCGCCATATCAAGATGGGCAAGACGCCCTATCGGGCGGCGATCGAGGCGGCGGATGAAATCGGTCTCGCCGTCATCGCCACCACCTTCACCATCATCGCCGTCTTCGTGCCAGTTTCCTTCATGCCGGGCATTCCGGGCCAGTACTTCATCCAATTCGGCCTGACCGTCGCATTCTCCGTCTTTTTCTCGCTGCTGGTGGCACGCCTCATCACCCCGATGATGGCCGCCTATCTCATGCGCGCCGAAGACGGCGTCGACGACCATCACGACAATGACGGTCTGCTGATGAAGGGTTATACGCGCCTGATCCGCGCCACGACCGGGCACAAATATTCGCGATATCTGACGCTGCTCGCGGCGATCGGTTTCCTCGTCGGTTCGGTTATGCTGCTGATGAAGGTTCCCGGCAGCTTCCTGCCGCCCGAAGATGCCTCGCGCATCGTTCTCTCTGTTGAACTGCCGCCCAATGCGCGGCTCGACGACACCGAGAAGACGACGAAGGCGATTTATGACAGGGTCAAGGACCTCAACGGCGTCGAAAGCGTCTTCGTCCTCGGCGGGGCATCGCCGAAGGGCGATCTCGAACTGCGCCGTGCGACCATTACGCTGGCGCTCCACAAGCTCGACCAGTCGCTGGTCAAGAAGGTGGTCAACGACGTGCTCGGCCATATCCCGGTCATCGGCCCGATGCTGCCGAAGGTGGAAGTCCACGGCCGTGAACGCCCGCAATGGGATATTGAGAAGGAAGTCTTCGCCAAGCTGCGCGATATTCCCGATGTCCATATCCTGAAGCTTAACGACCGCGGCGAACGCGACCTCTCCTTCAACTTCCTCTCCAAAAACGAGAAGGACCTGAACGAAGCCGTCGGCATTCTGGAATCCAAGTTGCGTGCCGACCCGCTGCTCGCCAATGTCAGCGCCGACGGCGCCCTGCCGCGTCCGGAACTGCAGGTCTATCCCCGCAAGGACGAGGCGGCGCGTCTCGGCATCACGCCGCAGCAGATCTCCGAGACGATCCGCGTCGCCACCATCGGCGATGTCGATGCGGCCCTCGCCAAGATCTCGCTCGACGATCGCCAGATCCCGATCCGCGTCCAGGCGGCCCTTGACATGCGCCGCGACCTTGCCGCCATCCGGGCGCTGAAGATCCAGACCGCCAGCGGCGGCACCGTTCCGCTCTCGAGCGTGGCGAATATCGACTATTCGGAAGGCGTAAGCTCGATCAAGCGCAACAACCGTAACCGGGTCGTCTCTATCGGTTCCGACCTGCCGCAGGGTGTAGCGCTCGACACCGCCTCGGCCCGTTTCCGCGAGATCGTCAAGGCGGCCAACATTCCGGCCACGGTACACCTCGCGGAAAGCGGCGACACCAAGGTGCAGACCGAGATGCAGCAGAGCTTCGTCAACGCCATGTTGATGGGCCTCATGTTGGTACTGACCGTGCTGATCCTGCTCTTCAAGGATGTGATCCAGCCCTTCACCATCCTGTTCTCGCTGCCGCTCGCGATCGGCGGCGTCGCGGCGGGCCTGATCATCACCAGCAATCCGCTGTCCATGCCTGTCATGATCGGCATTCTGATGCTGATGGGCATCGTCACCAAGAATGCCATCCTGCTCGTCGATTTTGCAATCGAGATGCGCCATCAGGGCATGTCCCGTGTTGAAGCCATGGTCGAGGCCGGCCGCAAACGCGCCCGGCCGATCATCATGACTTCGATTGCCATGTCGGCAGGCATGCTGCCGTCGGCGCTCGGCGTCGGCGAAGGCGGCTCGTTCCGCGCGCCGATGGCAATCGCCGTGATCGGCGGCATCATCGTCTCGACGGTGCTGTCGCTCGTCGTCGTTCCCTCCTTCTTCCTCATCATGGACGATCTGTCCCGCCTGCTCGGCTGGATATTTGGACGCCTGGTCGGCAGGAAGGATGAGGAAGACCTGCCGCTCTCGCGCGAGGATCTTACCCGCGTGACCCGCGAGAACCGCAGCGATATCGATGCGCTGGACGAGCGCCTGACCGCGATCGAAAAGCCGGAAAGCAAGCGCAAGGGCGCCAACGACACCAATGTGCTCCGCCTGCCGCCGTTTGCGGCGGAGTGAGCAAAGCCTCAGGAAACGAGACGGGCCGGGAGCGACCTCCCGCTCGTCGGGCTGCTGACAAACCGCATGCAAAACCCCCGACGTCATCCTCGGCCTTCTGCCGAGGATCTATGCCGGCCCAATTAAATACCTGGAAATAAATGTTTACCCGTCAAATAATCGCGGTGGTTAGATGCTCGGCACGAGCCCGAGCACGACGGAAGAGACGTTGTCAACAAACTACGGACCGGGAGCGATCTCCCGGCCCGTTTTTGTTTCGCCACCCTCGCCGCCATCCGCCAGATGCGGCGGGCTTGTCCCTCAGAGCCCGCCCTGCTCTCTCAAGAAACGAACGATCGAACTGACGCCATCGCCACGCTTCATATCGGAGAAGACGAAGGGGCGTGAGGCGCGCATGCGCGTCGCATCCCGCTCCATCACCTCAAGATCGGCGCCGACATGGGGTGCCAGATCCTTCTTGTTGATGACGAGCAGGTCGGAGCGGGTGATGCCGGGCCCGCCCTTGCGCGGGATTTCCTCGCCTTGGCAGACGGAGATGACATAGATGGTGATATCGGCGAGGTCCGGCGAAAAGGTCGCCGCCAGATTGTCGCCGCCTGACTCGATGAAGACGACATCGAGATTGGGGATCCGCTCGTTAAGGCTCGCGATCGCCTGAAGATTGATCGTCGCATCCTCGCGAATGGCGGTGTGGGGGCAGCCGCCCGTTTCGACACCGACGATGCGATCGGAAGGCAATGCCTGCATGCGCACCAGCGCCTCGGCATCCTCGGTCGTATAGATGTCGTTGGTGACGACGGCGACGGAATAGTCGTCGCGCATAGCCTTGCAGAGCTTTTCCGTCAGCGCCGTCTTGCCCGACCCGACCGGCCCGCCGATACCGACGCGCAGAGGTCCGTTTCTTGATTTCATATGGCGTACTCCAATAGGATTCCGATGATAGCGACGCCGCCGGCATGCGCCACCGTCAAATGACGCAGTTGCCGAATATTTGATAGTTACGAGCGGAAAAGCCTGGTCGTCTGGGTTTCGTGGCGCAGGCTGGCGATGTCGGCCTGCACCGTCGCCGAACCGAGATCGTCGAGGGTTGAATCTGCCGCCCGCCGCGCAATCCCCGCAATCTGCTCTTCAAGCCCGGCAAGGATGGCAACGCCATCCTTTTGCCCGGCGACGCCGAGACGGATACCTGCTGAAACCGACTGTGAGGCATAGGCATGCAGGAAGACCGCGAGCACCTTCTCAGGCCTTATGGCATGGGCGCCCGCAACCGCTCCGACCGCAATGGGATAGGCGGTTTTGCCAGGCAGTCTTTCGAAAACCTCGTCCGGCCAGGCTCGCGCCGCCAAGAGGAACGCCTCGCCGAGCAGCATCGTTTCCTGATGGCGCTCACGCGATCCGGCAAGCGCTTCGGCAAGCGCAGCGATTTCGGCAAGGCCCGGAGCTTCGGCCTGGCGCCTGTGGCTCTCCGCCAGAAGCACCGCATCGTTCCAGACCGAGCCATGGCCGATCAGCGTGCCGATCCAGTCCGCAAGCGAGGCCGCGTCGGTGACGAGCCCATCGGCTGCCGCCCGCTCCAACCCGCCTGAATAGGCGAAACTGCCGATCGGAAAGGCCGGTGAAAGCCATGCCGTCAGGCGCAACAATGCCTGCAGCTCAGAGTCCTCGGTCATTAGTCGTGCTTGTGGCCATGATGCCCGTGCCCATGACCATGGTCGTGATCATGGTCGCAGGTGTGATCATGCTTGTGGTCATGGCCATGCGTGGGATCATGGTCATGCCCAGGGTTGTGATTGTGCCCGTGGTCATGATGCGCATGCGCCTGGTCATGCGAATGTCCGCCATGTGAATGATAGGCGCCGCGCGCAGGCTGGAAGGGCTCTTCGATATCGAGCACGGTGGCGCCGAGGCCCTGCAGCATGGTGCGGATGACATGATCGCGCAGGATGACGATGCGGTCTTCCTCGATCTGGGCGGCGAGATGACGGTTGCCGAGATGCCAGGCAAGCTCGACCAGATGCGTGCGGTCGCGTCCGCGAATCTCGAAGAGCTTCTCGTCGGCGGCAAGGATCTCGATCAGTTCGCCGTCTTCGCGCACAAGCAGGTCGCCATTGGCGAAGAGCACCGGATCCTTGAGGTCGAGCATGACCATCTCGCCATTCTCCAGATGCAGGAGCTTGCGGCGCAAATGCCGCAGATCATGCGGCAGCTTGACCTGGGCGGTCGGATGGGAGGAAGAGGTTCCGGCGGGAAGATAGGAGGTGACGCGCTGCATGATATGTCCGTTTTGATGAGACGACGACCATGCAAAATAGCCCTTCCTGATGCAAGCACCAATGATCTTTCATTTGGGAGGCCGGCTTTTATATTCCGTAGGCCTGCATCATGTTGTCGCTCCCCAGCCCCCTGCCCTCAGTATTGGCACTAGTTTCGGCGAGCCCGTGCCAGGCATGATGCAGTCCCTCCCGCTCGTGCACGACGCGATTGCGTCCGAGCGCCTTGGCGAGATAAAGCGCCCGATCGGCCGAGGCGTAGACCTGCTGCTTGCTGCGCCCAGGAATGAGATCGGCCACGCCGCCGGAAATGGTGATGGCAATATGGTTCCCATCTGCCACGAGCGGTCTGTTGGCGATATCGGCCTGCACGATCTGGATCCGCTCCAACCGTTTCTCCAGCGGTTCGCCGGAGACGATGACGCCGAACTCCTCACCGCCGAGGCGCGCGACGACGGACGATTCGTCGAAGGCGGAAAGCAGCACCGCCGAGACCGCCGTGATAACCCCATCGCCGCAGGCATGGCCGAAGCGATCGTTGATCGCCTTGAAACGGTCGACGTCAAAAATGACGAGCGAGGCGTCGCCTTCGATCCGATCCAGCGCCTCGGTGAAGGCGCGCCGGTTCAACAGGCCGGAGAGGGTATCCGTGCGGCTGAGCTTTTCGAACTCCGCCCGCGACAGCGTCAGTTCATGCATTGCAAAACCCGCCGCCAGCGACATCATGCCGGAAACCGTGCCGCCGACAAGCCAGGAAAAAATGGCGCCGAAGCCGATCGCGTGCGAAAGGGTCACCGGCAACAGCCCGAGAAAACCGAGTGGCGGTATCGTCAGCGCAATGATAACGCCGGAGAAAATGACGGCAAGAAAGCTCATCTTCAACGCAAAGACATAGACCTGCCTGCGATATAGAAAATGGCCAAAATCGGCCTGCAGCGACATCCAACTTCTCATGAGAATCGACCTTCCTGCCCGGCGTTACAAGGCATTGATAAGAGCCCAATTGCTGCGGGTGTCTTAATCGACTCGCTAAAATTCGAACGATTTCAGACGATTCGGTGGTGAGATTTTTTCTAGCAGGGGCTGCAAGTCTACAATCCCTGAATCGAACAGCGTACACAAGCAGCTAATGTGCTGATATATAATAGCTTTGCCACGATCTTGCGCAGAGCTGTCTCAGAATGGTCTAGCTGAAGAAAAACTGCGGTTTCTTAGCGATTTTTACAACCGCGAGGAGAAATCCATTGACAATTTCGTTTAAGAGCGGACGGGCCAGCGAGTGCGTCAATTGTAGACACCAACAGACAATCGCAATGATTGTGGAAGAGGGTTCCATAAGCCAGTCCGAAGCCCTGCCGAGCGAAGTGCAGCGGCAGTCCAGGTGTTGCAGCCGAAGAGGGCATTGAAGTATCCCTTGGCTTCGAAAAACCGATCGATCTCCCCATAACCCGCATCCGGGATCGGCGCGATCTCGCCCGCGTTGCGGACGAAGCTGTCCGCGATGAATTCGCGCAGCCGCGCCAATTCATCATCACCAATATCGAAGGCCGTAACATCAGACTGCGGCTCGGCAATATGACCGGCGAGATCCACATGCAGCACCGAACGATCGATCGTCAGCGCCCGTAGCACCGGCAGCGGCTTCAGCTCAGCCCAGGTCGGTGTTTCGAGATAGAAGGCGCGGCCGCCCCAGCCGATCACGAGCCATTCCGCATTCGGATGACCGAGCGGAAAATCCGGCTCGTCGAGGAAGGAAAATGCCGCCCGTGTCTCCTCATCGAGCGGAATGGCAATATCGGTATGAATCGATCCCGATAGGAGGAGAATGCGGTGGATTGCCTCCGCCGACGACGCCTTGACCGGGGCAATCAGCGGCCGGGGAATGAAGGTTCCGCCCGCTGCCAGAGCTGCGAGCAGGACCACGATCCGCAACAGCCAGCGCATCCCCCTCAGCACGGAATGACTGGCCTAGAACAGGAAATAGCGCTGCGCCATCGGCAGCACCGTCGCGGGCTCGCAGGTCAGCAGTTCGCCGTTCGCCCTGACTTCATAGGTCTCCGGATCGACTTCGATCTCCGGTGTCAGGTCATTGTGGATCATCGACGCCTTGGAGATGCCGCCGCGCGTATTCTTCACCGCCACGAGTTCCTTCGCGACCCCGAGCCTGCCCTTCAGCCCGGCATCGAGCGACGCCTGGCTGACGAAGGTGACGGAGGAATTGGTGAGGCTGCGGCCATAGGAGGCGAACATCGGCCGGTAGTGCACCGGCTGCGGCGTCGGGATCGAGGCATTCGGATCGCCCATAGGGGCGGCGGCAATCGAGCCGCCGAGCAGCACCATGTCGGGCTTCACGCCGAAGAAGGCTGGGTTCCAGAGCACGAGGTCGGCGCGCTTACCGATCTCGACCGAGCCGATCTCATGGCTGAGACCGTGGGCGATCGCCGGGTTGATCGTATATTTGGCGATATAGCGGCGGACGCGGAAATTGTCGTTGTCGCCCTTTTCCTCCTTCAGTCGGCCGCGCTGGCACTTCATCTTATCGGCCGTCTGCCACGTGCGGATCGCCACCTCGCCGACGCGGCCCATGGCCTGGCTGTCGGACGAAATGATCGAGAAGGCGCCGATATCGTGCAGGATGTCTTCGGCCGCGATCGTCTCCTTGCGGATACGGCTTTCGGCAAAGGCGATGTCCTCGGGAATAGACGGCGACAGGTGATGGCAGACCATCAGCATGTCGAGGTGCTCGGCGATGGTGTTGACCGTATAGGGCCGCGTCGGATTGGTGGAAGACGGGATGACGTTCGGCTGCCCACAGATCTTGATGATGTCAGGCGCGTGCCCGCCGCCCGCTCCTTCCGTGTGGAAGGCATGGATGGTGCGGCCCTTGATGGCGCCGATCGTATCCTCGACGAAGCCGCTTTCGTTCAGCGTATCGGTGTGGATCATCACCTGCACGTCATATTCGTCGGCGACCGACAGGCAGCAATCGATGGCGCCAGGCGTCGTGCCCCAGTCCTCATGCAATTTCAGCGAGGTGGCGCCGGCCAGCACCATTTCCGTCAGTGCTCCCGGCAGCGAGGCATTGCCTTTGCCGGCAAAGGCAAGGTTCATCGGGAAGGCGTCCGCCGCCTCGATCATACGCGCCAGATGCCAGGGACCCGGCGTGCAGGTGGTGGCGAGCGTACCATGCGCCGGTCCCGTGCCGCCGCCGAGCATGCAGGTCATGCCAGACATCAGCGCTTCCTCGATCTGCTGCGGCGCGATGAAATGGATATGGCTATCCATGCCGCCTGCGGTGACGATCTTGCCTTCGGCGGCGATAGCCTCCGTGCCCGGGCCGACGATGATGTTGACGCCCGGCTGCATATCGGGATTGCCGGCCTTGCCGATGGCAACGATGCGCCCACCCTTCAGCCCGATATCGGCTTTATAGATTCCGGAATGATCGACGATCACCGCATTGGTGATGACCGTATCGACCGCGCCGTCCGCCCGTGTCACCTGGCTCTGGCCCATGCCGTCACGGATCACCTTGCCGCCGCCGAACTTCACCTCCTCGCCATAAGTGGTGAAATCCTTCTCGATCTCGATGAAGAGCTCCGTATCGGCAAGGCGCACCTTGTCTCCGGTGGTCGGTCCGAACATGCCGGCATAGGCGGCGCGGGAGATCTTGTAGGGCATTCATCAGGCTCCGTGGAAGGAAGAGACAAGTGTTTTTTCGCCGAGTCGTGTGAGGCGGCCAGCGGCTACATAAGTATCGACAAGCTGCCGTTCGGCCGCAAACGGGTGCCATTCCCAGCCGACGTGACCGAAGCCAGCCAGCATCACCTCGGCCTCGGCATATTTGTCCAGCACCTCGGCGGTGACGATCATGCCGCTGCTCGGCACCACATAGGGCGCCGGCTCAAAGGCCGAAAGCGAGGCGTCGACGGCCTCGTGGACCGTCTTGCCGATGACGATATGCGCCTTGCCGGTTTCAGCGCAGAAGGCAGCGAACGCATCCGTATAGTCGTCGCAGAAATCATCGAGATCAGGATGCGAGACGGCAAGCGGCGCCCGCATCGCGGCAAATTTTTCCGGGTCGCGCACGCTCCAGATTTCGCGCGCCGAAACAACACCGGGATGGGCGCGCCACTCGGGTGAGCCGAGCATTGCCTTTGCCGGCCGGCCGGTATTGCAGACCGCGACGGCATCCGTGCGGCTGCCGCCAGTGCCGTAGGAACGGCAATCGTTGAAGCGGATGACGAAATCGGCGGCATCGATGATGCCTGCCTCTCCTTCCCCAATCTCGCCATTGCCGACGATTACGATCTTTTTGATCACCCTAGTTGCTCATCGTGTCTTCGAGCTGTTTCAGCTCTTTCGTGCGTTTATCCGTCTCTTCGGCCAGACATCCGGCAACCAGCATCGGCTCCATCGTGCCGCCGCGGGCCTGAAAGCCGAAGGCATCGCATTCTGCGTCGCGATAGTCGATCCAGGCGCGCTGCGCCTTGACCAGCGCCCTTTCCGCGCCCTTCATGTCGCCGTCGAGATCCTTGTCGATCGCCGCCATGGCGGCGCGTGTCTTCTTATATTGCTCGTTCAGCGCCTTGTCGGCAGCCTCATGGCGCGCCTCTTCGCAGGAGGTCATGTCCGATTGCGTCTGCGGATTCTTGCAATCGACATCCTGCGCGGACACACGGCCGGCCACAAACAGCATCGCCGCCCCGATGAGGCAGATATTCAGACGCAATCACCTCTCCCGTTCTTCTAAAGCTTGCCCATCACGAGCTGGCGGAAGCCGTAAACCTCGCGCTTGCCGGAAAGCGGGATCAGCGTCACCGAACGCGTCTGCCCCGGCTCGAAGCGCACGGCCGTCCCGGCCGGAATATCAAGACGTTTCCCGTGCGCCGCCGCGCGGTCGAAGGAAAGCCCGGCATTGGTCTCGGCAAAATGATAGTGGCTGCCGACCTGCACCGGCCGGTCGCCTGTATTAGAAACTTCCAGCGTTACAGTCGGCGCGCCGGCATTGAGTTCGATGTCGCCGCTTGCGGCAATGATCTCGCCCGGAATCATCTCATTCTCCTTAAGCCGCTCTGGGCGCACAGCCCTCGGCCTTCAGCACGCGTTTCGTCGACGCCGGATGTTTGGCGAGCATGGCGGCCGGCCGGATGGGCCTGGCGACGAGATTGCCGCCGCAATTGGGGCAAGTGCCCTTCAGCACGCCGTCCACGCAATCGGCGCAGAAGGTGCATTCGTAGGTGCAGATCCGCGCCTCAGCGCTCTCCGGCGGCAGATCCTTGTCGCAGCATTCGCAATTGGGTCTCAGTTCCAGCATTTTCTCTCCCTACCGAATCGGTTCATGTACGGTGACGAGCTTGGTTCCGTCGGGAAACGTTGCTTCCACCTGCACGTCGTGGATCATCTCGGCAACGCCCTCCATCACCTGATCACGGCCGATCACATGGGCGCCGGCTTCCATCAGCTCGGCGACGGGACGGCCGTCGCGGGCGCCTTCGACGACGAAGTCGCTGATCAGCGCAATCGCTTCGGGATAGTTCAGCTTGACGCCGCGCTCCAGCCGCCGCCGTGCCACCATCGCCGCCATCGAAATCAGCAGCTTGTCTTTTTCTCTCGGAGTGAGGTTCATTGCTTGCCCATCTGCCTCATGCTTCGCTTCATAGATTCCAGACTTTCGGCACAGGCGCACCGTTGCGCAAGACGGAAATGACCGGGATAAGGATTTTTCTCAGCGTAAAACCGTCGGCTGCGGCAAGGCGAACGACGAGCTTGTCGCTCCAGGCGCTCGCGCCGCCCATGATCCCTTCGACGAGCGGCCGCACCTTGCCGAGATAGGCTTCAGCCAGCGGACCGGCATAAAGCAGCGTCGCAAAGGCCACCTGCCCGCCGAGCACGGCCTGACGCGCGGTCAATGCCGCGATACCCTCGGAAAGTCTAAGCTCCTCGGCATGGATCAGCCGGCCCGAGCGGCGGATACGCCAGCGGTCACGAAAGAGCCCAGTCTCCACCGCCTCGCCCATTGCCTTGCGGCCGAGCAGCACCGCTTCGACGGCCAGGAATTCGGCGCTTTCGTCGAGATCGACGTCCAGGCGGCGGAAAAGCGCTGCCCTGTCGAAGAGGATCGTTTCCTGCGGAAGCCAGTCGACGCGCGCTCCAACGCCGACTTCGATGCGGGTCGTCACCTCGGCGGCGCCGGCCGACGCCTTGTAGATCTTTTCGCAGGCCTGGGTGGTAACGTCGATCTTCGTGCCGGCACCGGCAACAACGCTCCAGTCCAGCCGATCGCCGCCGGTCAGCCCGCCCGCGGTGTTGATGATGACGGCTTCCATCGAGGCGTCGAAAGTATCAGGCAAGCGGATCTTCGCCGCGCCCTCCTGATAGAGCTCGCGAATACGAGTGCGCCCATCGAGCAGCCTTGCCGCCAGATGCCCCCGTCCCTCCGCTCTTTGCGGTCTGGTACTCACTGCCGCACTCGTCATGTCGTCCTTTCAATAGCGCCACCGCTTTCCATTCACGCGCGCGAATGACGGAATGCAAGCAATTCCCATGCCGCCCGACAAGGGCTGCGGTCCGCGCAGAAGAGATCAACGAGCCGTCGTTCTCTCTGCCGCAAATTGCGGCATTTGCCGGTCAGACGGTCAGATGGCGGCGAGCCTCCTGCGTATCCAGCGTTTCGGCAAGCCCTTCATGCACGATCTCGCCGCGGTCCATGATGTAGACATAGTCGGCAAGCTCCCGGCAGAAATCCAGATATTGCTCGACAAGCAGGATCGCCATGCCTGTGGAATCGCGGAGATAGCGGATCGCCCGGCCGATATCTTTGATGATCGACGGCTGAATGCCCTCGGTCGGCTCGTCGAGCACGAGAATTTTCGGCCGCGTCACCATGGCGCGCCCGATTGCCAGCTGCTGCTGCTGCCCGCCGGAAAGATCGCCGCCGCGCCGTGACAACATCGATTTCAGCACCGGGAAGAGACTGAAGATATCGTCGGGAATGTTGCGGTCGCGGCGGCCAAGCGGAGCGAAGCCGGTTTCGAGATTTTCCTTGACGGTAAGCAGCGGAAAAATTTCACGCCCCTGCGGCACATAGCCGATGCCCTGCTTGGCGCGGGCAAAGGGCGGCAGGCCGTTCAGTTTTGTATCGTTGAAGGTGACGGTGCCGGCCGACAGCGGATGCTGGCCGGTGACGGCGCGCAGCAGCGAACTCTTGCCGACGCCGTTGCGCCCCAGCACGCAGGTGATCTTGCCCATCTCCGCCTTGATGGAGATGCCGCGCAGCGCCTGCGCCGCGCCATAATGCAGATTTGCGTTCTCGACTGTCAGCATCCGTTCACCCATTCCCCATCAGTTCATCAGACTGCGCCTCAGCGTCTGCAGGGCGTAGTCCTGTTCTTTCGTTCTCTCGCCGCCGGTCTCGGCCACGTCCTCGGCAATGCCGATCAATTGCTGGCGCTCCTGCATGTCGAGCGCCTTTAACCAGAGATCCCGGAACCGGCGGATCGGATCTTCCGGACTGGTGACGTTCTTGGAAGCCCACTCGCCGAAAACCAACACCTCTTCCAGGTCGCCCGGCCGGATGATGCCTTTCATGCGGCTGCGGATAACATCCTTGGCCGCGTCGACATACATCGGCTTCTCCTTGGCAAGGCAGAAGAAAAAGGCCACCGCCGCAATCGCCGGATCGGCAATCGAGGCCAGCGGCGCTACCTCGGCCTGCTTGCGAAACTTCCTGCGCTTATAAGCGCCCCGCATGCGCTCGACGGAATCGATGATCTCGTTTCCCGCCTCGCGCACCATTTTAAAACGCCAATACCAGATGACGGCGCCGCTGAGCGCCGCGACCAGAATACCGAGAAAAGCCATGATGAAACCCCACAGTAAACCCCGCTCGTTTTAGAGCGTCTTCCATTGTCAGGTTCAAGCCTGGAAGTTGCATTCCTCACCTTCCTAGATAATTCTCGATCACCTTCGGATCCGAACTGACGAAATCGATCGATCCCTCCGCCAGCACCGATCCTTCCGCAAGGCAGGTCACCTTGACGCCGAGGTCGCGGATGAAGCCCATGTCGTGCTCAACGACGACGACCGACCGGGTCTTGGCGATATTCTTGAGCAGAATCGCCGTTTCCGCTGTCTCCGCATCCGTCATGCCGGCGACCGGCTCGTCGACGAGCAGCAGCTTCGGCTCCTGGGCAAGCAACATGCCGATCTCCAGCCATTGCTTCTGCCCGTGCGATAGATTGGCAGCCAATTCGTCGCGGCGGTGGGTCAGCCGCACGGTTTCGAGAATCTCATCGATGCGCGTCCTGTCTTCGCTCGAAAGTCGATAGAACAGCGTCGAGAAGACGGAGCGGCGGCGGTTCAGCGCCAGTTCCAGATTGTCCCAGACCGTATGGCTTTCGAAGACCGTCGGCTTCTGGAACTTGCGGCCGATGCCGAGCTGAGCGATGTCGGCCTCATCCTTCTTGGTGAGGTCGACGGTCCCGTTGAAGAAAACCTCGCCCTCATCAGGCCTGGTCTTGCCGGTGATGATATCCATCATCGTCGTCTTGCCGGCGCCGTTCGGGCCAATAATGGCGCGAAGCTCGCCGGGCTCGATGACGATCGAGAGCGAATTCAGCGCCTTGAAGCCGTCGAAGGAAACGGAGACGCCGCTGAGATAGAGCACGCTGTTGGGTTTGACGTCGGGAATCATGGGCGCTCACTCCGCTGCCTGGATTTTCGCTTCGATGTCATCTTCCTCTGCCGCCGGGGGTACAGCGTCGGTGACGGCCTTCCGTTTGCCGAGTTGGTGCGCGATGGTGCCGACGACGCCCTTCGGCAGGAACAGCGTAACGGCGACGAAGAGACCGCCGAGCGCAAACAGCCAGAACTCGGGGAAGAGACCGGTGAAAATCGTCTTGCCGCCATTGACGAGGATCGCCCCGATGATCGGCCCGATTAGCGTTCCCCGCCCGCCGACCGCCGTCCAGATGACGACTTCGATGGAGTTTGCGGGCGCGAATTCGCCGGGATTGATGATGCCGACCTGCGGCACGTAGAGCGCGCCGGCAATGCCCGCCATCATCGCCGAGACGACGAAGGTGAAGAGCTTGAAATGCTCGACGCGGTAGCCGAGGAAGCGTGTGCGGCTTTCGGCGTCGCGTACGCCGACGAGCACCTTGCCGAACTTTGAGCGCACGATTGCCGAGGCGATCGTCAGCGATAGCGCCAGAAAGATCGCGGTCGCGGCGAAGAGGCTGGCGCGCGTGCCGTCTGCCTGGATGTTGAAGCCGAGGATGTCCTTGAAATCGGTCATGCCGTTATTGCCGCCGAAACCCATGTCGTTGCGGAAGAAGGCAAGCAGCAGCGCATAAGTCATCGCCTGGGTGATGATCGAGAGGTAGACGCCGTTGACGCGCGAGCGGAAGGCGAACCAGCCGAAGACGAAGGCGAGCAAACCAGGCACGAGGAGCACCATCAGCGCCGCGAACCAGAACTGGTCGAAGCCGTACCAGAACCAGGGCAGCTCCTTCCAGTTCAGGAACACCATGAAGTCGGGAAGGATCGGATCGCCGTAGACGCCGCGCGAGCCGATCTGGCGCATCAGATACATGCCCATCGCATAACCGCCGAGCGCGAAGAAGGCGCCGTGGCCGAGCGAAAGGATGCCGCAGAAGCCCCAGACGAGATCGAGCGCCAGCGCCAGCAGCGCATAGGTCAGATACTTGCCAAACAGCGCCATGATGTAGGTCGGGACGTGAAGCGGATGGGTAGGCCCGGTGGCGAGGTTCAGCACCGGCACGAGAATGGCGACCGCCAGCAGCAGGGCGACGGCGATTGAGATCCTGCGATCGAGCGATCGGAGAAGGAAGGCCGTTATCATGCTTCCACCGCCCTTCCTTTGAGTGCGAAGAGCCCGCGCGGACGCTTCTGGATGAACAGAATGATGAGGACGAGCACCAGGATTTTACCGAGCACGGCGCCGGCGAAGGGCTCAAGGAACTTGTTGACGACGCCGAGCGACAGGGCGCCGACCAGCGTGCCCCAGAGATTGCCGACCCCGCCGAATACGACGACCATGAAGCTGTCGATGATGTAGTTCTGGCCGAGGTTCGGCGAGACGTTATCGATCTGCGAGAGCGCCACACCGGCCATGCCGGCGATGCCGGAGCCGAGCGCGAATGTGAAGGCGTCGACCCAGCCGGTGCGGATGCCCATGGAGGAAGCCATGCGCCGGTTCTGTGTCACCGCCCGCATCTGCAGCCCGAAGGCGGAGCGCTTGAGCAGCATCAGGAGCGTCAGGAATACCACCACAGAGAAGACGATGATCCAGAGCCGGTTCCAGGTGATGACCAGCCCGCCGAAATCGAAGGCACCGGACATCCAGCTCGGATTGCGGACCTCGCGGTTGGTCGGTCCGAAATAGCTGCGGATCGCCTGCTGCAGGATCAGCGACACGCCCCAGGTGGCAAGCAGGGTCTCCAGCGAGCGGCCGTAGAGATAGCGGATCACCGAACGTTCGATGACGAGACCGACCAGACCGGTGAAGAGGAAGGCAGCCGGCACCGCGAAGGCCAGTGAATAATCGGCAAGCGAGGGGAAGGCCGAGGCGATCGTTTCCTGCACGACATAGGTCGTATAGGCGCCGATCATCACCATCTCGCCATGCGCCATGTTGATGACGCCCATGACGCCGAAGGTGATGGCAAGGCCGATAGCGGCCAAGAGCAGCACCGAGCCGAGCGACAGGCCGTACCAGACGTTCTGGACGACGTCCCAGAGCGCCAGGTCACGGTTGATCGAATTGATCTCCGTCTGGATCGCGGGCTTCAGATCGTCGGGCGCATTCGCCATCGCCGTCGTCAGGATCGTCAGCGCATCGCGGCCGCCGCAGGCGGCGATCATATCGATGGCAGCCCGCTTCTCCTCGAGACCGGCATCGCTCTTCAGCACCATCACGGCCCGCGCCGCTTCCATCGTGTTTTTGATCTCGCCATCCTTCTCGGCTGAAAGAGCCGAATTCAGCAGTTCGAGATTGGCAGGATCGGCATCCCTAAGCATGCCCTCGGCCGCAGCGAGCCGCGCCGAGCGATCCGGGCTCAGAAGCGTCAGCTGGCTCATCATCGTTGTGATCGTGGTGCGCAGTGCATTGTTGATCTTGACCTTCGACATCAAGTCGGGATCGACATCGGCAACCGCCTCGCCGGTGATCGGATCGGAATAGGTGGGCTCGTCCTCCGTCCCGCCCTGCACGAGCACGGGACCACCCTCCGAATTGACGTAGAGTTGGCCGTCGCTCAGCTGCTGCAGGATTTGGCTGACATGCGTATCCGCGGAAGCGGCAAGCGCCCGGATGGCCGCGTCGCGCTCGGGAAAGCCGCCAACGCCGAGCGCATCGACGAGAGCGTGCACGTCGTCCTCGGCGCGAAGGCCGGTCCCAGAAAGCGTCAGGCCCGAAAGCATCAGACAAAATGTCAGAAGGAGAATCTGGATGGCGCGAAACATCGGCTCTCTCGCCTTGAGTGTCGTCGGCCTTGCGGCGCAGCGGTAAAGATGGAGCTTCCGCCCGGTTCGGCTCCGGACGGAAGTCTTCAGGCTATCAGCGGATGGGTCTCCTCAGGAGCCCTTGCCGCCGCACTTGCCGGTGGCAACGTTGAAGTTGCCGCAGTTCAACGGCTTGCGCCAATCAGAGATCAGGTCCTTGGAGTCCGGCAGATAGTCCGACCATTCGTCGCCGACGACAGCGGGCGTTTGCTGGACGATTTCGAACTGGCCGTTGGCCTGGATTTCACCAATCAGCACCGGCTTGGTGATGTGGTGGTTGGGCATGACGGTGGCATAGCCGCCGGAGAGGTTCGGAACGGTCACGCCGATGATGTTATCGAGAACGGCATCGGTATTGGTGGTGCCGGCGGCCTCGACGGCCTTCACCCACGCGTTGAAGCCGATATAGGCGGCCTCCATCGGATCGTTCGTCACACGCTTGTCGTTCTTTGTGAAGGCGTGCCATTCCTTGATGAACTTCTTGTTGGCGGGGCTTTCCACCGACTCGAAGTAGTTCCAGGCAGCGAGATGGCCGACGAGCGGCTTGGTGTCGAGGCCGGCAAGCTCTTCTTCGCCGACCGAGAAGGCGACAACCGGAATGTCGGTCGCCTTGATGCCCTGGTTGCCGAGCTCCTTGTAGAACGGCACGTTGGCATCGCCATTGATCGTGGAGACCACGGCGGTCTTCTTGCCGGCCGAGCCGAATTCCTTGATCTTGGCGACCTCGGTCTGCCAGTCGGAGAAGCCGAACGGCGTGTAGTTGACGAGAATGTCTTCCTTCGGAATGCCCTTGGATTCGAGATACGCTGCCAGGATCTTGTTGGTCGTGCGCGGATAGACATAGTCGGTGCCTTCGAGCACGAAGCGCTTCACGCCTTCGGTCTTCATCAGATAGTCGACAGCCGGGATCGCCTGCTGGTTCGGAGCCGCACCCGTGTAGAAGATGTTGCGCGAGGATTCCTCGCCTTCATACTGCACAGGGTAGAAGAGCAGCGAGTTCAGCTCTTCGAAAACCGGCAGCACCGACTTGCGCGAGGACGACGTCCAGCAACCGAAGACCGCGGCGACCTTGTCCTTTTCGATCAGCTCACGCGCCTTTTCGGCAAAGAGCGGCCAATCGGACGCCGGATCGACGACGACAGCTTCGAGCTTCTTGCCGAGAAGGCCGCCCTTCTTGTTCTGCTCGTCGATGAGCATCAGCATGGCGTCTTTCAGCGTGGTTTCGGAAATTGCCATCGTGCCCGAGAGCGAATGCAGCACGCCGACCTTGATCGTATCGTCGGCGGCAATCGCGCTGCTGAAGGCAGCCGACGCTGTCATAATGGCGCCGAGCGCGGCACCCGTAATCGTGGATTTGAGATTCATATGGTTGATCCCCTCTCTTGTTCCGCAACAGGCCGGAAACGGAGTTAACTGTTGCCGAGAGGACTATCGGGTGCTGCAGCGCAAAAACACATACGCAAAATGACGTAGGCGCAGGGGTCGAATGCGCAGTCATGACGAGGAGGGCATCCCCGCCGCAGGGGTGCCCGGTCGGTTCGATATTAGCCGTCGATCGTCAAGGTGACCGAGCTCGGGCCGTAAGACAGGGTCGCCCTGTGGCCGGAGATGGTGAACTTGCCGAAGGTGCCGTTAATGGCGGCAGCCTTCAGGATTTCGATCTTCGTTCCAGGCGCCGGCGCAAAGCCATGGGCGAGCGCCACGTCAAGATCGCCGGCAAGCGCCGCCTTGCCTGCAACGACCAGCGTGCCGGCGCCATTCGCGCCGAGCGTCGGCTTCGCCGTCGCACTGGCGAGCTGCTGATAGTCGCCGCCCACGGCTAAGGGCTTGTCGGCGGCCACAATGAGCGAACCGCCATTGACCATCAACCCGCCGGCGCCGAGGGCCGAGGGAGAGCCGGCAACCAGCACGCCCTCTTCCAGCACGGTGCCGCCGGCATAGCTGTTGGCGCCGGAAAGATCGAGAATGCCGCTGCCGCGCTTCACCAGTCTGCCCTTGCCGCCGATGTCGTTGCGCCAGGTATCGATCGCATTGAAGCCGCCCTTTGCCGCATCCATCGTCACGGTCACGTCCTGTTCGAAGGCGCCGTAACCGTCGGCGGCGGCAAACAGGTTGAGGCGGCCATAGCCTTCCGCGTCATCGAGCAGCGGATAGCCCGAGGCGATTTCCGTTGTACCAAGCACCTCGCGGCGCTGTTCACCATCAAGATAGGGCAGGCGGGTTTCCAGAAGCGCTTCGGCGCCCTCCGGCACGCGGGCCGGCTGATCGGTCGCATGGATCGTCGGCAGCCCATAGCTCAGGCGCTGCAGCACATAGGCACGATTGGCTTCGTGATCGGCGAAACGGTCCGCCGAAAGCGGCGCCGCATGGGCGGCGACTTCGAGCGCGCCCGCATCCGCAACACCCGACTTGGCGATCAGCCATGACTGCGCCTGGGCGTAGGCAGCGCTCTTCAGCGCTGAATTGTCGGACTTGTTCAGGTTATAGACGACAGTGGCGGTGCCGAGCATGCGGCCGCCCATCACGTCGAGCAGAGAGTGCATGCCTGCAAGGATGCGGTCTTCACCCATTTCGCTGGCGCGGGCGATCATTTCCTGGAATCGCTGCGGCACCAAATAGGCCATGGCGAGCGCATCCCGCCAGGCTTCCGCCGTATGTCCGCTGGGGAAGCCACCGTCCTCGACCGGCTTGCTGCTTTTGGCGGGCTCGAGTGTCGGGACGACCGAGACGTCCGGGCTCCAGCGATAGGGACGGGCATATTTGAAATAGCGCTTGGCGGGCTCCGTCGAGCCATCGCCGCTTGCGGCATTGATGAAGTCGATGGCGAGGCCCATGTCCGGGTTGGCGTCGGTCTTGTTTTCCGTATCCGCTTTGCTGCCGGCGCCGCGATTGTTGCCCTTGTCGTCATATTTGACCGTCGTCGCGTCGGCCGCCACCTCAGTGATCGTGGTGATCTGCTTGGAACCGGCCTTCCAGGCATCCGTCAGCGGACCGAGACCATCGACGATGCTGGCATTCTTGCCGCGCCGATCGTCAAGATAGGCGGCCACCGCCTGCTCGGCCGTTCGCGCCTGCGTCGCCTTCACGACATAGCCGATATTAGCATCATGGACCGGCCTGTTGACGATCTGGCCGTCGGTCTTGCTGAAGGGAATGCCGTCCCAATCTGTCTTCGCGACTGCAGGGCAATTGTCCTTGGCTGCGGCTTCCACACCGGCATCGACAAAAGGAGTGCGCGGGGTCCATACTTCGAGGAAGCCGGAGAGAAGATGGACGGCGGCGTTGGTGTCGGCCGTCGAGAAGCAAGCGTCACCGCGCTTGTTGGTGTTTCCGGTCTCGGCATAGGGCGCTTTCGCACTTGTGGCTTGCTCAGCGGCGGCAAGCGAGGGCACGACCGAAAGAAGGCTGACGAGAGCGGTGCTCAGGCGGCAAAGTTTTGAAACAGACATGAGTATACCCGAAATGGTTTAACGAGTGGCGGCAGGGTTAGAGCGGATATGTGACAGAGCCGTTTCAAAAATATGACTGTTCTGCAAATCCGCCAGTGCGCACCCCTTGCCTTTCCCGTCCATCCCGCCAAAACTGCCGTGGAAACGATGAGCCCAACGAGAGTGCCGGAAAGAGGGCATGACAGCGCGCCAACGCATCATTCCGGTGAGACGCGAATATAATCGCTGGGTCGCCAACCAGACGCTTGAAGACTATGCGCTGCGCTTCACCGCAAAGAGCGCCCGCCATTTTTCGTCTGAGCGCATCTCGCAGACGGCAATCGGCGCGATCTCCTTCCTGGCGCTCGAAGCGATCGGCGGGGCGATCACCCTCTCCTACGGCACCACCAACGCCTTCTACGCCATCATCGTCGCCTCGATCGTCATGCTGGCAATCGGCCTGCCGATCAGCCGCTACGCCATCCGCCATGGCGTCGACATCGATCTTCTGACGCGCGGCGCCGGCTTCGGCTACATCGGCTCGACCATCACCTCGCTGATTTATGCGAGCTTCACCTTCATGCTGTTTGCGATAGAGGCCTCGATCATGTCCGGGGCCCTGGAGCTCACCCTCGGCATTCCGCTCTGGATCGGCTACCTCATCAGCGCCGTCATGGTGATCCCGCTAGTGACGCACGGCGTGCGGCTGATCAGCAAGTTCCAGCTGATCACCCAGCCCTTCTGGATCGTGCTGAACATCCTGCCCTTCATCTTCATCGCCTTCATGGACTGGGAGAAATTCGATCTCTGGCGCGCCTTTTCCGGCATCCGCCACGCTTCCGGCCCGCCCGGTACCATCGCCGACTTCGATCTGATGGAGTTCGGCGCCGCCTCCGCCGTCATTCTGGCGCTGATGTCGCAGATCGGCGAGCAGGCCGATTTCCTCCGCTTCCTGCCGCCGGCGCTGCAGCGCAAATGGCGCCATCGCCTAGCCGTCTTCCTTGCCGGACCCGGCTGGGTTATCATCGGCGCGCCGAAGCTGCTTGCCGGCTCCTTCCTGGTCGTGCTCACCTTCACTTCCGGCGTTCCCCTCGACCGCGCCGCCGATCCCGCGCAGATGTACCTCACCGCCTTCGGCTACATGGTTCCCTGGCACAATGCTGCGCTGCTGCTTATGGCCGCCTTCGTTGTCGTCTCGCAGCTCAAGATCAACGTGATGAACGCCTATGCCGGCTCGCTCGCCTGGTCGAATTTCTTCTCCCGGCTGACCCACAGCCATCCCGGCCGCGTTATTTGGCTTGTCTTCAATGTTGCGATCGCCCTGCTGTTGATGGAACTCGGCATCTACCGGCTGCTGGAGGAGACGCTCGGCATCTTCTCGATCATCGCGATGGCCTGGCTCTGCACGATCTCCGCCGATCTCTTCATCAACAAGCCGCTGGGGCTCGCGCCTGCCGGCATCGAGTTCAAGCGCGCCCATCTCTACGACATCAACCCGGTCGGCCTCGGCGCCATGACGCTGTCGGCGACGATATCGCTGATCGCGCACTTTGGCGCTTTCGGCGAGATGGCCGCGTCGCTTGCTCCCTATATCACCCTCGTCATCGCGCTGTCTGCCTCGCCTGCCATTGCCTGGGCGACCAGGGGCAAGTTCTATCTCGCCCGCAAGCCGCGCCAGAGCTGGAAGAATCTGACTAGCATCACCTGCTCTGTCTGCGAGCATCCCTTCGAGCCGGAGGATATGGCCTGGTGCCCGGCCTATGCAGCCCCTATCTGCTCGCTCTGCTGTTCGCTTGACAGCCGGTGCCACGACATGTGCAAGCCGGCCGCGCGTTTCAACGCACAGGTCGGAACCGTCGCGAGGACGCTGCTGCCGGAGAGCGTTCTGGGCAAGCTGACGACACGCCTTGGCCGCTACGGCATCGCCGTGGCGCTGGCGCTGACCGCCATCGGCGCGATCCTGGCGATGATCGCCCATCAGGTCGCCTCCGCCTCGCCGGAGACGGCAGAGGTGGTCAATCGCACCATTCTGATCGTCTTCTTCGTCTTCTCGGTGATATCAGGCGTCGTCTGCTGGTTCTATGTGCTCGCCCATGATAGTCGCGTCGTCGCCGAGGAGGAATCCTCGCGCCAGAACACGCTGCTGCTCAAAGAAATCGCCGCCCACAAGAAAACCGATGCGGCCCTTCAGAACGCCAAGGAGACGGCCGAGGCCGCCAACCGCGCCAAGAGCCGCTATGTCGTCGGCCTCAGCCACGAGCTGCGCACACCTTTGAACGCCGTGCTCGGCTATGCCCAGATCCTCGAACGCGACGAAACGATCCCGGCGCCGCGCCAATCCTCGATCAAGCTCATCCGCCGCAGCGCCGAACATCTCTCGGGGCTGATCGACGGTCTGCTCGATATTTCGAAGATCGAGGCCGGCCGCCTACAGGTCTATTCCAACGAGATCAATATCCATGACTTCCTCGACCAGATCGTCGAGCTGTTCCGCCCGCAGGCGCAGGCCAAGGGACTTGTCTTTCTACATGACCGTTCGCCTGTTTTGCCGCAATTCGTCCGCACCGACGAAAAGCGCCTGCGCCAGATCCTCGTCAACCTGCTCTCCAATGCCATCAAGTTCACCGACGAAGGCAGCGTCGCCTTCGATGTCGCCTATCGCAGCCAGGTCGCGACCTTCACCGTCACCGATACCGGCCGCGGCATTGCCGAAAAAGACCTGACACGCATCTACGAACCTTTCCAGCGGGGCGAGGCAGACAGCGTGCGGCCGATGCCTGGCCTCGGCCTCGGCCTCACCATCACCCGGCTTCTGACCAACACGCTCGGCGGCGAGATTGCGGTATCCAGCGTCAAGGACGAAGGTTCGACATTCCGTGTGCGGCTCATGCTGTCCGCCGTCATGCGCGCCGCCGCGCCGCCGCAGGAAAAACGCATCGTCGGTTACGACGGTCCGCGCCGCACCATCGTCGTCGTCGACGATAATGAGGATCACCGCGAGATGATGCGTGAAATCCTGGCGCCGCTCGATTTCATCGTGCTGACGGCGGCAGGCGGCGCCGAGTGTCTGACACTGATCGACGGCATCCAGCCCGATCTGTTCCTCGTCGATATACTGATGCCCGGCATGAGCGGCTGGCAGCTCGTCTCGCGTCTGCGTGAGGCTGGCCAGACGGCACCGATGCTGATGCTTTCGGCCAATATTGGCGATGCGACGGTTCTGAGCGACAGCGACGACAGCCACAATGACGCTATCGGCAAACCGATTGACATTCGCCAACTGCGTGACAAGCTTGCCCTGCATCTTGGCCTGAATTGGGTCTATGCCGATGACGCGCCCGCCGCTCCTGCAAAGATCGAGGCGCAGCTGCTAGGTCCGGGTGCAACCCATGTGCAGGAATTGCTACGGCTCGGCGAGATCGGTTACATCAAGGGCATCGAAGCCAAGCTTTCGGACCTTGCCAAGGTGGAGGCAAATCGGCCATTCACGGAGGCTCTTCGACCCTATGTGGCTGCCTTCGATCTGGCCGGCTTCATGTCCTTCCTGCACGACTTCGACGAAAAGGTGGAATCCATTGGCTGAGCCGGCCCTCCCCCGCGACATCGTTTTGCTGGTCGACGACTCGCCGGAGGCACTCGGTTTCCTGACGGATGCGCTCGAACAGTCCGGCTTCTCCGTTCTCATCGCCACCTCGGGCACGGCAGCGCTTGGCATCGTCGAGCGCATCACGCCTGATCTGATTCTGCTCGACGCTGTGATGCCTGTGATGGATGGCTTTGAGACCTGCCGCAGGCTGAAGGCAAATGCCGCCGTCGGCCAGGTGCCGGTGATTTTCATGACCGGCCTGACGGAGACCGAGCATGTCGTGCACGCGTTGGAATCCGGCGGCGTCGATTACCTCACCAAACCGATCAACATCGACGAACTGCGCGCCCGCATCCGCGTCCATCTGCGCAATGCCCGCTCGGCCCAGAGCGCCCGCGTTGCGCTGGACGCTGCCGGCCGTCACCTGCTGGCGGTCAAGGGCGATGGTGCGATCCACTGGTCGACGCCGCAGGCAACGCGGCTCGTCAATGCCGCCATGGGCAGTGACGACGGCATGGAGATCGTCGTCCGTCATATTGCCGGCTGGATGCGCGACCGCGCAGGCGCGGGACGAGACGGCATCATCTCAATCACCCAGGCCGGCCAGGCAGCGCTGCAGCTTGCCTTCCTCGGCGCGATCGGCTCGGATGAATATCTCTTCCGCCTCACCGCCGCCAGCCACCGTAGCGACGACGAGATGCTGCGCCAGCGTTTTTCGCTCACCCAACGAGAATCCGAAGTGCTGCTCTGGATCGCCAAGGGCAAGGCCAACCGTGACATCGGCGAAATACTGGGTTTGTCGGCGCGCACCGTGAATAAGCACCTCGAACAGATATACGTGAAACTCGGGGTAGAGAACCGCGCATCGGCCGCCGTGAAGGCGACGCATGTGCTGCATGAGATGTGATGGATAGCGGAAGGCGTTCCGTGGATCACGTCTCCTCCACCGCACCGCTGACAAGCGGCAGCAGTACCACTTTCTCCATCCGGCCAAGCCGGCGCCGCTTCACCGGCTGACCGCCCGGTGGATGAAGCGCCGCCAAAAAAGAAGCCCGGTGAACCGGGCTTCAATGATCATATTCCTAGAGACGAAGCTAAGCTTACTTGGTCTCCTGCGGGACGTAGGTGTACTTGCCGTCCGCGCCCTTCTTCCATTCGTACATGATGTAGCCAGGAATCTTCGGGTCGCCCTTTTCGTCGAACGAAATGTCGCCGAGCACCGTCGGGAACGGACCCTTTTCCTTCATGGCCGTGGCAACGGCTTCAGGGTCCACCGAACCGGCAGCCTTGGCAGCGCCGGCAATTGCCTGCATCGCAGCGTAGGAGTAGAGCGTATAGGCTTCCGGGTTGAAACCAGCAGCCTTGAACTTTTCGACGAGCTCCTTGTTCGCCGGGTTCAGCGTCGGATCGGGGCCGAAGGTGTTCAGGGTACCGGCGACAGCGTCACCAGCGATCGAGGCCAGCTCGTTCGAAACGATGCCGTCACCGGAAACCAGCGTTGCCTTCAGGCCCTGGTCTGCGGCCTGACGGATGATGAGACCGGCTTCGGTGTGCAGACCGCCCCAATAGATGATCGAGACGCCGGCTTCCTTCATCTTGGCGATGAGGGCCGAGAAGTCCTTGTCGCCGACGTTGATGCCTTCGTACATGACTTCCGTCAGGCCGGCGGCATTCATCGCCTTCTTGGTTTCGTCTGCAAGGCCCTGACCGTATGGGGTCTTGTCGTGAATGACGGCGATCTTGGCGTCCTTGAAGTGGTCGGCGAGATACTTGCCGGCGATGGCGCCCTGCTGGTCGTCACGGCCGCAGGTGCGGAACGTGTTCCAGAGGCCCCGTTCCGTGAACTTCGGGTTCGTCGCGGCCGGGGTGATTTCGAGGATGCCGTTTTCGGCATAGACTTCCGAAGCCGGGATTGAAACGCCCGAGTTGAAGTGGCCGATGACGAACTTGACGCCGTCGGCAACGAATTTATTGGCGACCGAAATGCCCTGCTTCGGGTCGGAAACGTCGTCGCCGAGCTCGATCTTGATCTGCTCGCCATTGATGCCGCCAGCAGCGTTGATGTCGGCGGCTGCCTGCTCGGCACCCTTCTGAAGCTGAGCGCCAAAAGCGGCGTTCGGGCCGGTCAGCGGACCAGCGACAGCGATGAGGACGTCGGCCCAAGCGTTGCCGCTGAAGGCGACCATCGCCGTCAGAGCCACTGCCGACAGAAGAGACTTCTTCATATTGTTACTCCCAATTTTTGGGCGGGTTCCGGTCCAAGGCCCGACGCATTACCCACCATAGACTGCGCCAGGAAAGCTGTTCCGCTCTGAAGGCAATTCATGCCTAGTTTCAACGGACTGTCAATGTTTGTCCTTCCACGAAAACGCGGAAGTTTTTTCGTACAGCCAGTAATAGTTGTTGACCATCTGATTGGTACGGCGAAAGCGAAAGCCCGCCGTCGAGAAGACAAGCAAGGTCACGAAGTCGATGCCATAGTAGAGGGCGCTGAGCATCGGCCCATTGAACAGGGCGTGGTGTAGAAACTGCATCGCCCATGCAAGGAGGAAGGTGTAGACGACGGCCAGTGGATAATTGTTCCAGCCGTCAGCAACCGCCTTGCCGGCTCGCCAGGCCGTCCAGAAACCGATCAGAACCACGAGGGCGCGAATGACAACGCGAACGCCGTCGTCACTTTCGAAGAAAAGTCCCTGCATGTTAAACTCTCCCTTCGACTAGTGTCTTCCGCCTTCGAGATAGGCGGCGCGGACTTCCGGATTGGCGAGCAGTTCCTTGCCGGAGCCGCTCATCGTCACCTTGCCGTTCACCATCACATAAGCGCGGTGCGAAAGCCTCAGTGCCGCGAATGCGTTCTGCTCGACGAGGAACACGGTGAGGCCTTCCTGCTCGTTGAGCTTCCGGATCGCTTCGAAAATCCCCTTAACGATCAGCGGCGCCAGGCCGAGCGAAGGTTCGTCGAGCAGCAAGAGCTTCGGACGCGCCATCAGCGCGCGGCCGATCGACAGCATCTGCTGCTCGCCGCCCGAAAGCGTGCCGCCGCGCTGGGCATGGCGTTCCTTGAGACGCGGGAAGAGCGTGAAGATCTTCTCGACGTCCTCAGCAAAATATTTGAGATTGTCGAGACCCGCGCCCATCTGGAGGTTTTCCGTGACCGTCATGCGCGGGAAGATGCGACGCCCTTCCGGCGACTGGGCGATGCGCAGGCGTGCGATTTCATGGGTCGGCATACGGGTGATCTCGCGACCCTCGAAGACGACCGATCCCTTACGGGCCTGGGGGCTGCCGCAGATCGTCATCATCAGTGTCGACTTTCCGGCGCCATTCGCGCCGATCAGACTGACGATCTCGCCCTTGTTGACCTCGACATCGATGCCGGCCAGCGCGCGGATATTGCCGTAATAAGTTTCGACGCCATTCACCTGAAGAAGCGGTTGACCCGTCATGACTGCATCGCCCATCAGTTTGCGCCTCCTTCGAGCTGCTCGACGGTTGCGATCACCTCTTCCACTTCTTCATCCTCGACGCCGAGATAGGCCGCAATGACCTTTGGATCGTGCTTCACATGATCCGGCGTGCCGTCGGAAATCTTCTGGCCATATTCGAGGACGACGACGTGATCGGAGATTTCCATAACCACAGACATGTCATGCTCGATAAGGAGAATGGAGGTTCCGGTATCGGCGCGAATGCCCTGCAGAAGCTCGTTGAGCTTAGCGGATTCGCGTGGGTTGAGGCCTGCGGCCGGTTCGTCCAGGCAGAGCAATTCCGGGCCCGTGCACATTGCACGTGCGATCTCGAGACGGCGCTGGGCGCCGTAAGGCAGATCGCCTGCCGGATCGTCTGCACGCTCTATCAGATCGGCCTTTTCAAGCCAATGACGCGCCAACTCGACGGCTGCGGCGGCTTCTCGCCGATAAGGGCCGATGCCGATGAGGCCGAGAATGGTATAACCCGACGCCTGCATCAGCTTGTTGTGCTGGGCGACGAGCAGATTTTCCAGAACCGTCAGGCCGGAAAACAGCCGGATGTTCTGGAAGGTGCGCGCCACCTTGGCTTCCTTGGTGATACGAAAGTCCGGGAGACGCTCCAGCAGGTACTGCTTGCCGCTTCTCTGATTAAGCGTGATCATCCCCATCGTCGGCTTATAGAAGCCGGTGATGCAGTTGAAGACGGTGGTCTTGCCGGCGCCGTTCGGACCGATCAACGCGGTGATGTCGCCGCGCTTGGCCTCGAAGGAGAAGTCGTTGATGGCCATCAGGCCGCCGAACTTCATCGACAGGTGCTCGACCTTGAGAAGCGTGTCGCTCGACATCGTATTGGTGACGGGGCTCATCAACCGTGGCCCTCCTTGGTGAAGCTTCCGGATACGGCCTTGCGTGTCTTGAGGAAGGCGGTTGGTTCACGCGATCCGACGAAACCGCGCGGTTTGAACAGCATGACGACCACCATTGCGAGACCGAAGAGCAGCATGCGGTAGAGTTCCGGCGTGAAGTCGGGCCCGAAGACTGCTTTCAGGAAATCCATTTCGCGCAACGCTTCGGTACCGCCCACCATGACGATCGCGGCGATCGCAATGCCGGTCAGCGAGCCCATGCCGCCGAGAACGACGATGGCGAGAACGACGGCCGATTCCAGGAAGATGAAGGATTCCGGCGAGACGAAGCCCTGGCGAGCGGCGAAGAACGAACCCGCGAAGCCGCCGAACATGGCTCCGGTCGCGAACGCCGTCAGCTTGGTCGTCACCGTATTGATGCCGAGCGAACGACAAGCGATCTCGTCTTCACGCAGCGCTTCCCAGGCACGCCCGATCGGCATGCGCCGCAGGCGGATGGTGACGTAAGCCGTCAACATGCACAGCGCCAGGATCAGGTAAAAGAGGAAAATCTTGTAGTAGGCGGAAGACATCGGCAGGTGAAAGAGCTTGGCAAAGCCGCCGGCCGTCGCATCGAAGGGAATGCCGAAGAGCGTCGCCTTTGGAATGCTTGAGATACCGAAGGTTCCCTTGGTCACGTCGGTCCAGTTGATCAGCACGAGGCGGATGATTTCACCGAAGGCGAGCGTGACGATGGCGAGATAGTCGCCGCGCAGACGCAGCACCGGGAAGCCGAGAATGACGCCCCAGAGCGCGGCCAGGATGCCGGAAAGCGGCAGGAGCAACCAGAAGGACAGGCCGAAATAGCTCGACAGCAGAGCATAGGAATAGGCGCCGACCGCATAGAAGGCGACATAGCCGAGATCGAGAAGGCCCGCGAGGCCGACGACGATGTTCAGCCCCCAGGCGAGCATCACGTAGATCAGGATCTGGATGCCGAAATTGTCGACCCATTTCAATGAGCCCTGAGCGCCGACTGCCGCCACGATCACCATCGGATAGAGCAGCAGCGCAATCAGCGCGATCTTCAGGAAATGCCGATGGAAGAAGCTCTTCTCGGTCGAAATGTCGAGATCGCCCTCCCGCGCCTTCCGCAATTTGCGGCGGTCGATATTCGGCTTGATGAAAACGACCATGGCGAAACGGCCGATCGCCGCGATGGCGACGAAAATCGCCAGCAGACCCCAGCGCTGGATGATGATCAGCTCGTTATTGATGTTCTGATCGGTCTTCAGACCGACATAAAGAACAAACATGCCGAGCGACAGGACGGCGGCGAAAAGGGCTTCGATAAGACCTTTGCGGACAAGTCCGGCATCGGGCTTGCCTGCAGAATTCTCGATGTTTGGCATGACGTTATACCTTCTCGACTTCCGGCCGTCCGAGGATGCCCGTCGGCTTGAAGATCAGCACGAAAGCGAGGATGGCGAAGGTCGCCACATCCTTATACGCGATGGTGAAATAGGCCGACCACAGCGATTCGATCAGGCCGATCATCAACCCGCCGAGAACGGCGCCCGGCAACGAGCCGATGCCGCCGAGAACGGCTGCGGTAAATGCCTTCACACCCGGCGTGAAACCATCGGCGAACGAAGCGACGCCATAATACATCAGATACATCGTCCCGGCGACGGCAGCCAGCGCCGCCCCCATGACGAAAGTGATCGAGATCGTCTGGTCGACATTGACCCCGAGCAGCGCCGCCATCTTGCGATCCTGCTCCGTGGCGCGCTGGGCGCGGCCAAGCGCTGTATGATTGACGATATACCAGAAGACGGTCAGCAGCACCGCCGTGATCAGGATGATGATGATCTGCTTCAGCGACACCGAGATGTTGCCGAACTGGTAAACCGAGCTCACCATCGGCGGGATCGGCTTGTTGCGCGGTCCCTGCGTCACCTGGATGAAGTTGGACAGCACGATCGACATGCCGATTGCGGTGATCAACGGTGCAAGGCGGAAGGATCCGCGCAGCGGACGGTAGGCAACACGCTCGATCGTCCAATTCCACAAGCTCGTCATCAGCATCGCAACGACAAGCATGGCCAGCAGCAAAATTGCCACCGGGAGACCTGCGAAGATGGATGTAAGGACGAGAAAGACGATAAGAGCGGCGAAACCACCGAGCATGAAGATGTCGCCATGGGCGAAATTGATCATGCCGATAATGCCATAAACCATCGTATAGCCGATAGCCACGAGGCCATAGATGGATCCGAGCGTCAGCCCATTGAAGAGCTGCTGGACGAAATACTCCATATGTCGTTTTCCCCTGGATGCGAGCCGAAGATGCTGCATCTCTTTTTGGTTATTCGGCTCCTCGTTCAAGGAACCTCATAGGCCGCATCCATACCGGTTTCGTTGAAAATGTGAAGACAAAAAGGGTCTACTCCAGCAGATTCTTGTTCGAACAGGCCTAAATGGCGCATTTTGAGCCAGAATCCACAGAAAATCGGCAAAGCCCGACCCATTTTTAGCCAAAATCCTCTGCCGGCTTAACCATCCGGCAAGCGCGCCTTCGATTTCCTGCGTCGCTTCCCGCGTAAGCCATTCCGCAAGGCTGGAAGAAAGCGCAAATTCAACCCTTGAGCCCGCAGTTTTTGCGAATGGTTTTTCACATGCAAATGCCGCCATCCTCGCCTGACAGCTGCGTGAACTTATGGTAGCATCAACTATCTGCGTTATCGGGGGTGCGGGGCGCGGCGAGAACCACCATATCGATATCTGGTGCGACAGGGATGGTTGACGACGAGCGACAGCGGGCGCTCGCGGTGCGGCGAACGGCAAAGGACAATGCTGACCACATTTGAAAAGGCGGCGCTCGAAGCCGGCAAGGCCATCATCGCGGTTTTGCGCGAAGGCTTTCCCATCGCCATGAAGGCGGACGCAAGTCCGGTTACGGTTGCCGACGAGGAGGCCGAACGCATCATCCTGGCCCATCTCTCCAGGGATTATCCCGACATACCCGTCGTGGCGGAAGAGTCGGTTGCCGCTGGCAACGTGCCCGACATCAGCGGCCGGGGCTTCTTCCTCGTCGACCCGCTCGACGGCACCCGTGAATTCGTCGACGGACGGCAGGAATTCACCGTCAACATCGCCTATATCGAGAACGGCGCCCCGGTCGCCGGGATCGTCTACGCGCCGGCGCTCGGGCTCGCCTTCTCAGGAGAACGCGGCCGTGCCGAAAGGCTTGATGTCACCGAGGACTTCACCATTGGGGCACGCACCGCAATTGCCGTGCGCGAGCAGCCGGACGATCGGCTGGCACTTGCAAGCCTTCGTCACAACAGCCCGGAGACAGGAACCTTCCTCGCCGATCATGCGATCTCCAAATGCACCAATATCGGCTCTTCGCTGAAATTCTGCCTGTTGGCGGAAGGCAAGGCCGACGTCTATCCACGCTTCACCCGCACGATGGAGTGGGACACCGCGGCCGGCGACGCGGTGCTGCGCGCGGCCGGAGGGTCGACAGTGACGCTCGACGGGGCGCTGCTGACCTATGGCAAGACGGGGGCGGCGGCCGATTTCGACTTTGCAAACCCGAACTTCATCTCCTGGGGCGGCAGGAAACGCGTCCTCGAACCCGCGTGACCATCCAGGCATTCGGCAAATGCCGTGATAGCGCGATGCCGCCCTTTATGATGTTCTGCGCCTGCCGCGGCATTCCCTACCGCGTTCGATCGCACAGCACACCCTCGCACAAACTGGGAAGTGATTTGGCCGGGGCGGTCGCGTGATTCCCGGCCGGCTTAACTCTCCATCGCTCACAGTTTGGAGCTTGTCGATTCGGCCTTGATTTTGTCATATTCTGACACAGTTTGAGAACGGCCGAACATATCCGGCAAAAAAATTCACGTCGGAATTCGTTAAAAAAGCGGTCAGCCAACCGTCGGTCGCGTGTCGAAACAACACGAGGACAGCCCCATGGAAGCCATGGCCAAAGGCCTAGAAACCTTGACGAAATTGTAATTCTTAACGAAATATCATGAGCTTGCCTCAACTTAACGCAGGTGCGAAAGATTTGTTGCGATGCGATATTTCTCTGGACACCATTACACAATTGTCGCATTTTTCCGTTTTAGTAGGGTTACCAACACCTGAGTGCAGCCCTGGTCACAGGGCAAACCATTGATCGCCTATTGCCGCCGCGCCCCTCGAAGACAACAGAGTACGATCCTTGAGCATCACGGAATTAAACAACACCATTTCGACTGATTCCTTCCGGCCGAGCCGCCGCCAGCAGCCGAGCTTGAAGATTCAGAGCCCTGTTATCCATAGCGATGCCTCCCAGGCGCCGTGGATGGACCTCGCCCTGAAGCGGGCGTTCGACATAGTTTCGTCGTTGAGCGCCCTCCTCGTCCTCGCTCCTTTCCTTCTCCTTATAGCCCTGCTGATCAAGCTCGACAGCCCGGGACCGGTGCTGTTCAAGCAGACCCGCTGGGGTAAGAACTGCAAGGCCATCAAGGTCTACAAGTTCCGTTCAATGCGCACCGATCTTTGCGATGTCTCGGGCGTTGCCCAGACGGTGAAGAACGACCCGCGCATCACCCGCATCGGCGCTATTCTGCGCCGCACGAATATCGATGAGTTGCCGCAGCTGTTGAACGTGCTGTTGGGCGACATGTCGGTCGTCGGTCCTCGCTGCCATGCAATCGGCATGCGCGCCGGCGGCATGCTCTATGAAGAGCTCGTACCCGAATATCATCAGCGCCACGCGATGCGCCCCGGCATGACCGGTCTTGCCCAGATGCGTGGCCTGCGCGGTCCGACCGATCGTCCCGCCAAGGCGCGCGCCCGCATCGCTTGTGATCTTTATTATGTCGGGAATTTCTCGATTTTGATGGATATGCGCATTATCGCCGGGACCGTCGTATCCGAACTGACCGGCGGAAAAGGCTTCTAAGCTTTTTGTGAGAACGGCACCGGCTGCCTCAGGGCGGCCGGTGCCGTTCTGGCGATCTCCTGCGTGCGGTTGACCGTATATGGCTTGGACATCGCGCTCTTCAGATAACCATCCACGGCGTCCGACGAGAGATCGAGAATGATCGTAATCTCATCGCTGCTCGTGCGTTTCGCTGACAACGCAGCTCTTCGAGCTGGCGCCGGCTGGACGTTTCCGGCGAGCCATCTTCCGGATTGCGGTTAGTGAGAGGCGGTCCAGAATCTCACGCAGCCATAGCGCATTGCCACAGAGTGCTCCCGTGCCCACATCGCCGCCCGAGTAGCGAAAATGTACTTGCTTCCGGTGAGTGTCGTGCAATGCGAAGGGATGTTCAGGCCGGACACCTGGAAGAGCGCGTCGAGGCGGCAATTTTCCTGATCGGCAGCACCGCCCGCAATCGATCCATCCTCGCAGAAGATCGGCGGAACCGTACGCTTCATCGGCGTCACCGGTCTGATGCCATAGAAGAGATCGACGTGCTCGTGAGAGCCGGCAGGATTTTTTTCGCTCGTTCACCGGCCACTCTGGCACGTAAATTTGTTATCAAAGTCTTACGTTGGGCTTAGGCAATTTTTAAATGTGGCAGGCTAGAGTGGCGCTCGTGGTCTTGCGTTGTGTAGAGAGTCCAATGACCGAAATGATACGTCCCCGAGTGAAATATGTCATCGGCCCCGATGGCAGCCCCCTGACCATCGCGGACCTTCCGCCGCCCAATACGCGGCGCTGGGTAATCCGCCGCAAGGCAGAGGTTGTCGCGGCTGTTCGCGGTGGCCTGTTGAGCTTGGAAGAGGCCTGCGAGCGTTACACGCTCACGGTCGAAGAATTCCTTTCCTGGCAGTCGTCGATCAACAGCCACGGCCTCGCCGGGCTGCGCACCACCCGCATCCAGCAGTATCGCCACTGATCACGCGCCATTCGTCGCCACTTATTTCGGGCCGGACGCATCTCCCATCAGGGAATGAAGAAGGCCCGAAATCATTGACGAGGCCGCGTAGCACCAGAGGCCGGGCTGCGTGAAGGCATCCGCCAACCCCGTTGTCTTCGCCGCAGCAATGACGATCGCGACCAGCAACACGTCCATCATTGACCACTTGGACAGATGCGGCACGACGCGACGATAGAAGAGGCTCCCGGCCCCGCTGCCGGCAGCCGTCGCTTCCGCCGCAATCCCGATCATCTTCAGAAACGGAAGCACGATCGAGACCAGCGCGACGATCAGCGCCAGCAGCCTATCTCCGCCTTGCCAGAGCGAGACGACGACTTCGATGAGCGACGGAGTCTGATCGAAGAAGTACAGCGTCTCGAAACGGACCAGCGGCAAGATCAGACCGAGCGCCAGGAGGAACGGCGCTGCTACGAGAGGAGCAGGGCGGACGATCGAAAGCGCGCTCATTCCCAAAGACCTCGCGCCGATCCGACATTCTTCATGAACACTGCGTCTCCCTGAGGAACTGTTCCACCCGCTTGGCACGACCGCGCCGCCGTGTCACCGTCGGCTGCGATAAATATCTGTGTACGAGGAAAGACGATGGATATCCGAAATGAGGAAGGCGCATCCGGCGGCCGTTATGCCGTGGATGTCGAGGGGCACGAGGCGGAGATGACCTATTCACGTGCGTCGCCGAAGCTCGTCATCATCGATCACACGGCCGTTCCCGACGCTTTACGTGGCAAGGGTGTCGGCCAGGCATTGGCGCTTCACGGGGTGGAAGCGGCCCGCGCCGGCGGTTGGAAGATCATTCCGGTCTGCCCGTTCTTCAAGGCGCAGGCAGAACGTCATCCGGAATGGCAAGATGTCGTGAACTGATTCGCGACGCTTGAAGCGGTCGTCGCGTGGAGCGGCGGCGTGCGGACGCAAAACAGGGGAAACACCAAAAGCCATGTATGACGGACGGCACGCCCATCATACATGGCTTCTCTCTGGCGATTCCCGGGGCGCCGACGCCGGCGCCCGCATTTTCTCTTAGGCCCTGGCGGCGCGGGCGCCGCTGTCACGTTCTTCCAGCGCCGTCGCCCTTGCAAATTCCGCCTGCATCTCCTCAAGCGCCAATTCCAGCGCCTCTTCCTGCATCTTCAGTTCCTTGATTGAAACCTGCAGGTTGTCGGCCCGCTGACGCGCGGCCTTGGCGAAGGTCGGATAAGCAAAGTGATTCGGGTCGGATATACCGGACTTCTTTTCCTCGACGACGATCTGGCTCTCCAGATCCTTCGTCATCCGTTCGAATTCGGACATCATCATCTGCAATTGCTGCAATTGACGTCGTTTTTCGTTCACCTGAAACTCTTTCAGGCGAACGAGACTTTCTCGCGACTTCATACGCATTACTCCCGTGATGCGAGACCCCGGCTCAACTTGAAACCGCCCTGCGCGCCGCTTTGACACGGCTTGCTAAAAAATTTCCTGCGATATTAACAAAAACCTACCGCTGGTAACCTTTCGTTTACGGGCATCGTTAATGATAGGCCCGATGATTTAAGGGTCGGTAAATGCCACGGCATGAAGTTCGAACCTTTTCATTGGCGAGTCGGATGAATCACTTAGCGCTGTTTCCTAATGTTAAAGTTGAGGAACGCCTTTTTGAGATTCCTATTGGAAAACAGAGAAATGGAAAAATTATTTAATAAATTCGATACTCCTTGCCAGAGTGAATTAGAATTTGTTAACCATTTCGTGGCAGCTTCCAAATCACGTAGCTTGTTCGGGTAGCGTGTTGGGGGCCAGACCACCTTTCGGCGGCGGTAAAGGGGATAATTATGCGGGTACTTCTCATCGAGGATGACAGCGCTACGGCGCAGAGCATCGAATTGATGCTCAAATCAGAGAGTTTTAATGTTTACACCACCGATCTCGGTGAAGAAGGCGTCGATCTGGGCAAGCTGTATGATTACGACATCATCCTTCTCGATCTGAACCTGCCCGACATGTCCGGATATGAAGTGCTCCGCACTCTCCGGCTTTCCAAGGTCAAGACACCGATCCTCATTCTGTCGGGCATGGCAGGCATCGAGGACAAGGTTCGCGGCCTCGGCTTCGGCGCCGACGACTACATGACCAAGCCGTTCCACAAGGACGAACTGGTCGCCCGCATCCACGCTATCGTTCGCCGCTCCAAGGGTCACGCCCAGTCGGTCATCATGACCGGCGAGTTGATCGTCAATCTTGACGCCAAGACCGTCGAAGTCGGAGGCCAGCGCGTCCACCTGACGGGCAAGGAATATCAGATGCTGGAGCTGCTGTCGCTTCGCAAGGGCACCACGCTCACCAAGGAAATGTTCCTGAACCACCTTTACGGCGGTATGGACGAGCCGGAACTTAAGATCATCGACGTCTTCATCTGCAAGCTGCGCAAGAAGCTCGCCAACGCCGCCGGCGGCGCCAACTACATCGAAACCGTTTGGGGCCGTGGTTACGTTCTTCGCGAGCCGGATGGCACGGAATATGCGGAAACCGCTTGATCTTCCGATCCCCCTTATCGGATGATGAAATCCCGCCCTTTCGGCGGGATTTTTCGTTTGTACCGCCGGCGCTGCCGTCGCATTAGAGGAAGCCCGCTTGATCTGGTCGAATAGGCTGATGTCCAGGAAAAGCGCAGCGTCAGCCGGAGCCCGGCGGCGCTTTCGGCACTATGCTCAGGGACTGCCGATGCGGCCGGGAAGAAAGCTGCTGTCAGGCAGCAATCGCGCGGTTTCCGAAAACCGCGGTTAGGATCTTACGATCGAACGGCTTCAGCAGGAAATCGGTGGCGCCGGCTCGTTTACCCGCCATCAGCTTCTTTAGATCCGCCTCGATAACGCAGTAATAGATCTTGACCTCTTTGCCACCGTCCATGGCGCGGATGGCCGCGATGAGCTCGAGCGCACCTTCCATGCCGGAATCGACGATCAGGTATTCCGGCAACTCTGTCTGGCAGCGCTGCAGCGCCTCGGCGGCATTGGAGGCCTCGCTGACGAGAAAGTCGAGTTCGGAGAGAATGCGCTTGCCGACCTTACGGACAATATCCGAATTATCGGTGATCATGAACCTTTGCATGACTACTCCTTTCCCCGCATTCGTCGTAACGAGGGGCCTTCCACAACCTAAGAGAATAGGTCCATCAGGCTAAGGAATCGTTACCAGACGGGCGAGTGCATGCTGCTGCACCCGAAAATCAGACCGCAGCAACCGTCGCCGTAAACACCAGTTCGTCCGGGCTTGCGCTGTGGTCAAGCGTCATTCCGCACTCCTCGGCCAGAAGCACGGCGTAGTAGGGCTGGATCGAATGGGCGTCGATCGCTTCCTCGATCGTGCCCGTCGATATCTCGACGAATTTCGGCGGCAGACGCATCAACTTGCCTTTCGCCGTCAGCGTGAACTTGGCGTCGAATTCGGGATTTTCGAGCGTTACCTCGAGCACCCCGCCGCGCGGAATCGCCGAATAGGCGACGAGGAAGAGGTTGAGCAGCAGCTTGACGCGGTTCTTGGCGACGATGGCACGCGGTCCATTCCAGATCACCTCGGTCTTCTTCTCGGCGAGTGCAAAATCCTTCGCGGCCCGCTCGGCCTCGCCGGTATCGATCGAGGCCCCGACGGATCCGGAGGCGCCGAAGGCGAGGCGCGCGAATTTCAAACGGACTGAAGCGTTGAGCGCACTGGTGCGGATCAGATCCATTGCATCGGAATCAGCGCCACCTTCATCCAAGAGTTCCAGGCCGTTGTTGATCGCGCCGACGGGCGAGATGACGTCGTGGCAAACGCGGCTGCAGAGAAGCGCGGCCAGATCCGGGCCGGACAGGGTGAGGTTCGGGTTCTTGGACATCATCGTCTCCTGAAAGGCGGCAATCTCATCGCGCCCGCAAATATGCTTCATCAAAATTGCGCGAAGTTTGCGATCGTATTCGGTGCCATAATGACACCATATTTGGTAAACCGATTGTTAAGATCATCGGCGCAAAATGCAGCAATCGACGCGAGCGGGTGCCCGCTCCAGCCAAACGACGAACGGATGACATCATGCGCCCTCGATTTCCGCACCGATTCATTGGCTTCTGGAGGTTGCTTTCGGCCCTCGTCTTCTCCTCGCTGGTGATTGCCGCGCCGGCCGCCGCCCAGAACAACGGGCAGTATACGATGCAGGAAATCATCGATACCGGCCACTCCTTCTTCGGCTCCGCCAGTGGCGGCCTTGCCAAGGTGGTCGAGAGCGCCTTCCAGAAATACGGCCTGCCGAACGGTTATATTCTCGGGCAGGAAGGCGGCGGCGCCTTCATCGCCGGTCTCACCTACGGCGAGGGCCAACTCAACACCAAGAACGCCGGCGAGCATCCGCTCTACTGGCAGGGCCCGTCTCTCGGCATCGATTACGGCGGCCAGGGTTCGCGCGTCATGATGCTGGTTTACGACCTGCCCTCCATCGACGGCATCTATGCCCGCTTCGGCGGCGTCAGCGGCTCGGCCTATGTGATCGCCGGCTTCGGCATGACGGTGCTGAAAAACAATGACGTGCTGGTTGTGCCGATCCGCACCGGCGTCGGCGCCCGCCTCGGGGTCAATGTGGGTTATCTCAAGATCACCCAAGCGCCGACCTGGAACCCCTTCTGAGGCCGTAAAGCGGCAGGAATCGGCAGGCGCCGGCATCGGCGGCCTTGCCATGCGTGCCATGCCTCTTTAATCATCGCGGCTGACCCCGCATTAACTGTCGAACCGATGGTCGCGCCGTGATCGAATACGCTCTCTTGTTCGGATTGGGCTTCCTGACTGCGGCCTTCCTCGTCTTTCTGGTTTCACCGGCCGTTCACCGCCGCATTGTCTGGTATACCGAGAACCGCCTGAAGGCGACAATGCCCCTGAGCCCGCAGGAGGTTCGCGCCCAGAAGGATATGGTGCGCGCGCTTCATGCCGCCGAAAATGCCCGCACCACCCAGGACCTTCTGCGTGAGCGCGAGAAATCCCTGTCTCTCCAGCTGCGCCACGACGCGCTCGCCGTCGATGCCGGCAGGCTCGCCGCCGAGATTGGCGAATTGCAGGCCCAGATCGGCGAGATGCACGTCGAGGCGGCCGAGCAGCGCTCGCACCTGCGCAAGGATGAGAGCTATATCAGCCAGCTGAAGACCAATCTGCATATTGCCGAACAATCCGCCGCCAACAAGGAGGCCGAACTGACGGCAATGCGGACGCGGCTGAGCAAACTCAGCGAACAGGCCGACGGGCTGAGAATCGATCTCGCCGCGCGTGAGACCGAAGCGGAAAGCCTGAAATTCCGCGCCAACGCGCTGCGCGACGAACGCGACACCTTGCGCCAGGACGTCAACTTGCTGCAGAAGCGGGCTAGGGATGTCGAGCAGAAACTGACGCAGCAGCAGCATTTGGTGATCCGCCTGGAGGACAAGGCTGCGCGCGAAAGTGCTTCCGCCTCCGAGAAGGAAACGCAGCTCGCCCGCCGTCAGCAGGAGATCGCCAAGTTGAAGGAGCAGTTGAAAGCCGCCAATGCCGAGATCCGCAAGATCAACCGGGTGCTGCGCGACGCCGGCCTGGCCAAGATAGCTGCGGAACTACCGACGGAACTGACAGTCGAAGACACGACCACATCCGTGCTCGACATGGCCGCTGTGGCGGCTGAGATAGGCGAGGATGTCCGCAAGCGCAGCGCCGCCCTTGCCGAACGCTTGCAGAAGGTAAAATCCGTCACCGGACGCGATGGCGCGATCCGCGAGGAGATCGCCTCGATCGCCGCCAACATGGTGGCGCTGACCGCACTCAACGAAGGCCCTTCGTCGCCGATCCGCGCGCTACTGCCGGATGCCGGCAACAAAAATCCGAGCGATCGCGTCAGTCTTGCAGACAGGGCGGCCGCCATCATCGCCAATCCGCTGCGTTAAAGCTCATAGCCGCCCCATGGCGGAGGCCATGGAAAACAATGCGATCCCTGTCGCAGTTGCCGCGTTGAGACTATCGAGCTCGTCCGATTGGGGAATGCGCGCGCTCTGAAAACGCGCCAGCAGCGCCTCCGGCAAGCCCTCCCCCTCCGTGCCGATGACGAGCGCCATGCGTGCCGCAGCGGGAATGGCGCGGATGTCGGTCTTTCCGTGCGGCGAAAGCGTCCAGATGGCAAAGCCCCGTTGGGCAAGCGTCAGGAGCAGGTCCAGCGCCTTGCCGCCGCGCCGGTGCGGAACGCTAAGCACCGAGCCGACCGACACACGTAACGCCTTGCGATAGAGCGGATCGCAGCAGGTTTCGTCGAGCAACACGGCATCCGCCCGAAAGGCAGCAGCATTGCGAAACATCGAGCCGGCATTGTCGTGGTTGGAAATGCCGCAGCCGACCAGCACCAGAGCCCGTTCCGGCAATGCGTCGAGAAGTGCCGCCTCGCCGCGGTCCTCTCGCTTTCCAAGGGCGAGAACGCCGCGATGCAGATGAAAGCCAACGACACCATCGAGCACTTCGGCCTCGGCGACATAAACCGGCACACTAGCCGGAAACCGTTCCAGGATGGATTGCAGGCCGTCGACGCGATTGCGCAGGAGCAGGATTTTCTCGGCCGAGAAGCCGCGACGTGCCGCATGCGCCTCGGCGAGCATGCGCAGCACGACAGTGCCTTCGGCGATAAAGCGGTTTTCCCGGCCCGTCAGGTCACGCTCTCTTATATCGCGAAACTCGGCGATGCGTGGATCGTTGGCGCTGTCGATGACGATCGGGGCGGCCATACCGCCTCAATTTCCCCCGACGGTGACGTCGGCGACCGTGCGGCCGGTCCTCAGATCGAATACCAGCGCCTTCCTCGTGCCTTCAACCGTTTCTCCATAGAACAGCATCTGTCCCGCCGAAAACGAGGTGGACTGCACCTTGAACCCGAGAGGCAGGGAGAGGCTCGCCGCAAGCGGTGCGTCCGCAGGCACGCCGGAGGCTGCGGCAGTGGACGCAGTCTCCTTGGGCTCGCGCATCGTCTTGTAGACAACGGCGCCGAAGACCGCCATAAGGCTGACGAACATGATGGCGCCGGAAACAATCTGCAGGCGGACCATCTTGCGCCGGACACTTTCCATCGCCGGATCAAGGGGCTTCTCTTCCTGGTCGTCTGGCTCGATTGCTGTCATCTGTGCGTTCCGTTCTAAAAATACGTCGGAGAAGAAGCGTCTTGAGCGACCCCTTTAAACAAGCAGCCGGCATTAGAAAAGTCCTGACCGCCGATGAAACCGCCGAAGGCCGGCTCGACGCCTGGCTGACGGCGCAGGTCGGTGAGGATTTTTCCCGTAGCCGCATCAAGGCGCTGATCAAGGAGGGGCTGGTTTCTTTGAGAGGCGAGCAGGTTACCGATCCGCAGCGCAAGGTGCGCGTCGGCGACAGCTTCGAGATCACCCTGCCCGAGCCGGAGGACCCGACCCCAAAGGGTGAAGATATCCCGCTCGACATCCTGCATGAGGACGATGACCTTATCGTCATATCGAAACCGGCGGGTCTGGTCGTCCATCCCGGCTCCGGTAACTGGACAGGAACGCTGGTCAACGCGCTGATCCATCATTGCGGCGATACGCTCTCAGGCATCGGCGGCGTGCGCCGTCCCGGCATTGTCCATCGTCTGGACAAGGACACGACAGGCGTCATGGTCGTCGCCAAGAACGACGTCGCCCATCGCCACCTCTCGCTTCAATTTGCCGACCACGGCCGCACCATGCCGCTGGAGCGGGCCTATCGGGCAGTCGTCTGGGGCCGTCCCCGCACTCTGTCGGGAACAATCGATGCGCCTCTCGGCCGCGCCACCGGCGACCGCACCCGCCGGGCCGTCAAGCGCCCCGACAGCCAGGATGCGGACGCGGCGATCACCCACTACGAAGTAATCGAGCGCTTCCAGGAAAACCCTGACGCGACCGCGCTCGCTTCGCTGGTCGAGTGCCACTTGGAAACCGGTCGCACCCATCAGATCCGCGTGCACATGGCCCATATCGGTCATCCGCTCGTTGGCGACACCGTTTATGGCGCCGGCTTCAGGACCAAGGCCAATCTTCTGCCCGAAGAAATCCGCAAGATCGTCAACGGTTTCGGCCGTCAGGCACTGCATGCCTTCATGCTGCAATTCGAGCATCCCCGCACCGGCGAACTCATGCATTTCGAAGTGCCGCTGCCGGACGATATGATGAAACTGGTCGAAGCTTTGCGACGATAAAGGCGGTCCGGCATACCGCTCTCGCCGCCTCACACCTGCGTGAGCAGCACCTTGAACCGCCGTTTCGCCATACTTATCTGTATATAGACTTAGTGCGGGCTTGGAACAAAAGCCGCACGTCCCGGTTCGCCTTTTAACGCGGGGGCGCGTTTCCATCGGGAACCGGAATTCACTTTAGGAGGGTGCAATATGGCCCGAAATACCTTGCCGTCCATTACCGCCGGCGAAGCCGGTCTCAACCGTTATCTCGACGAAATCCGCAAGTTCCCCATGCTGGAGCCGCAGCAGGAATATATGCTGGCCAAGCGTTATGCCGAGCATGGCGACCGCGACGCTGCCCATAAGCTCGTCACCAGCCATCTTCGCCTCGTCGCGAAGATCGCGATGGGCTATCGCGGCTACGGCCTGCCGATCGGCGAAGTCGTCTCCGAAGGCAACGTCGGTCTGATGCAGGCCGTCAAGAAATTCGATCCCGAACGCGGCTTCCGCCTCGCCACCTACGCCATGTGGTGGATCAAGGCCTCGATCCAGGAATATATCCTGCGGTCGTGGTCTTTGGTGAAAATGGGCACGACGGCCAACCAGAAGCGCCTGTTCTTCAACCTGCGCCGGCTGAAGGGCCGCATCCAGGCGATCGACGACGGCGACCTGAAGCCGGAGCACGTCTCGGAAATCGCCACCAAGCTGAACGTCTCGGAGGAGGAGGTCATCTCGATGAACCGCCGTCTCTCCGGCGACGCTTCGCTGAACGCGCCGATCAAGGCGGCCGAAGGCGACAGCGGTCAATGGCAGGACTGGCTTGTGGACGACCACGACAGCCAGGAAGACGTGCTGATCGAACAGGATGAGCTCGAAACCCGCCGGCGCATGCTGGCGAAAGCGATGAGTGTTCTGAACGAACGCGAGCGCCGCATCTTCGAAGCCCGCCGCCTTGCCGAGGATCCGGTGACGCTGGAGGATCTCTCGGCCGAGTTCGACATCAGCCGCGAACGCGTCCGCCAGATCGAAGTCCGCGCCTTTGAAAAGGTGCAGGATGCTGTCCGCAAGGAAGCCCTGGAACGCGCCAAGGCCATTCGCGTCGTCGAAGCCACGGCCTGAGAGAACTGAACTGACAGTTGGAAACGCCACCTTCCGGATGCGGGAGGTGGCGTTTTTGTTTTGTGGCGGGCGATGCCGGCAGGAAGGACGTTGAAGGGCGTGCCGTGCAGCCCCCTCATCCGACCCTTTGGGCCACCTTCTCCCTCTGGGGAGAAGAGGAGAAGCAAGCTGCTCGCCCTCATTTCCAAAAGGAATGCTTTAAGAAAGACAGGACGCTGCCACGATTCCCTTCTCCCTCGCGTGGAGGTGCCGGCAGGCGGATGAGGGGCCGGTGGCACAACGCACCGAGAACCCACTCACTGGCTCGTCGAGACATCCCCGAGTGCAGTCCATTCCTTGATGGCTGTATTGAAGGCATCCGTTCCCGTACCACCCTTCTCCATCGTCAGAAGCGCACGGCGGCCGTTGCGGTAGGTGATCGGAATATCGATCCAGTTGCGGGTCGACAGCAGATCGAGATTGGCCTTGCGCGCATCGGGATAGTCGTTGAGCGCGATCATGTGAAAATCATCCGTGATCTTGGCCGGAACCGCGATCAGCGCATCGCCGCGATCCTGTTCGGTGCGCTTCATCGAGATGCGCTGGACGCTTTCGATGCTGCCGCCTTCAAAATTGGGCGGCACCGAAAAGACGATCTCGACGAGATGGCTCGCCGGAAGCGACGGATCGGAATTGCGCTTGAAGGTGACGAGAGCCGAGAGGTTGCGCTCGGGAACGGTGACATTGCCTTGTACCGTCGCCTCCTGCCGGCCGTCCTGGCCAGCCTCGTGTTGGACGGTCCAGACGACCGTTCCCTCGATCGCCGTCGGCGAGCTCTGGCCGATACGCTCCTCATAGAGGAACATTTTTTCCGACGAACCAACCGGCGCAGCCTGCTGCGGCGATGCCGCAGGACCGTTGGGCGTCAGCGTTTCGGGCGGGGCCGCATCGCCTTGCGCGCTGGCCGCCGGCGTATCGGCCGCCGCGACGTTCTGCTCGGCCACCGATTTTCCTTCAGCCGTCGGCGTTCCCGGCACCGTCGCCGGGCCGCTGTCGACTTCGGTCCCGTCGGAAAGCAGTCGTTGCGTGAATTTGGAATTGGCCGCCGCGCCGTCATTGTTCAAGGACGCTACTTGCTGGTTAGGCTGTGCCGGCGCCGGCGGCGTATTCTGTGCTTCTGGTGCGGCTGGCTGGGCTGGCGTCGGCGCGGGCTGGGCCGGCGTCTCGGAGCCCGCCGGCGTCATTGCCGCCTCGTTCCTCGTAGCCTGCGACGGTGCCGAACTGACAAGCCCATCGACCATCGCCACCAGCGCTTCTCTGTTCACCCAGCCGGCATAGGCGCCGCCACCGATCAGGATAAGCGCGAAGAGAAGAGTAATTATCGTGCCGATGCCGAAGCGGCGGCGCTTCGGTTCCATGCGGAAATTCTTGCCCTGCAGCTTCGAGGCGACGATCTGATCGATATCCATCGTCGGGTTGGCGTCGTCATCGTCAGTGGCGATCGGGCCGCGGCGGTCATAGCCACGCAGCGCCTTCGCTTCGCGCCATGCCTCGCTCGGCGCGCCGGCGGGAGGTGTAGGCTTGCCGTCGTGCACCTCCGCAAAGATATCAACGTCGTCGAAATGCGAGGACACCGGCGTCTTCTTATCGGTGCCCGCCTCGATCGGCGGCAGGTCGTCGAAGGCAGCCTTCTCCCAGGAGAAAGCTTCCTTGGCGGCCGGCATGACAGCGGCGGGCGCCATTTTTTCGAGGCTCGATATCACGTCTTCGAAGGCACGCGCCGAAGCGTCAGCGGTAACCGGCACCGTTTCCGAATATTGCCGGAGCTCCTCTTCGGCCCATTCGGTCTCCGCATCCTTGGGCGCCGGAGCCGGCGTCTCGACGGCAGGCTCGGCCCAGACAGGATCGAAATGTCCCGCAGCATCCGCCTGCAGCGGCTGCTCGCGGCTATGTTCGACGAATTCCTGGGCACGATTGAAATCGGCGACCGGCTCCACGAGCCGGTTGGATGCATGCTCTAGGCCGCGTGTGATCGGCTGAAACGACTCGATGGGCTCGTAAGCGGCCTCGGCCTTGGGCTCATGGCTTTCCGCCATCGCCGGTTCGGCCGCGATCTCCTCGGCCTCCACGGGATGCTCTTCATCGGCACGATGCTCGTCGGCTTCCTCGTAGGCATGATCGGCAGGTGGCGTTTCGAAGCCGTGATGCTCCGGCTGCATTTCTTCGGCGGCGACGTCACGCGCCTCGCCGGCATGCCATTCCTCGGCCGGAGCCTCCTCCTCATGCGAGGGATGCCAATAGGTCTCGGCGGGTGCAGCTGTCTCAGCGGAAACAGGTGTTTGTGCGGCCTCAGCTTCCGCGGAAAGCGGCTCCTCGGCCGCGACCTCTTCCTCAGTTTCCTGCCGTGTGTCAGCTTCCTGGTGATCCGGCTCATGGGCGGCGTCGGCCGTCGCCGGTTCCACATCAGCTTCACCGGCCGGCTCGCCGACAGCAGTCTGGGGCGCAGGCGGCAAGGTGCTTTCGTCAGGAACCGCTTGTTCTTCGAAGGTTTCCGGCGCAGCACCGGCGCCGGCCGTCTCCTCGAGGGGCAGCGCTTCGGAGTGTTCAGCCTCCACTTCGCGGATGGCGGCCTCGAGCTTTTCGAGCTGGCGTTGCAGCATGGCTTCCGGCGGACGCGGCTTCATGTTCTCGAGCTGCCGCTGCACTGCGCCGCGAGCACGTTCGTAGACTTTCACCCGCATCTCGGGGGTGTTTTCAGCCAGGCCGTCGACGGCCCGCCGAATAACTGCAATAAAATCCGCCATTCTTACTTTCTCAAGAAGTCCGGCCTTCTGCCGAACTGTCCTCCACAGTGGGCCGTGACCTTAATCCTCAAACGGATCGGTCACAAGTATCGTGTCGTCCCGCTCCGGGCTGGTGGAAAGGAGCGCGACCGGCGCCCCGATCAGTTCCTCGACTTGGCGAACATATTTGATCGCCTGTGCCGGAAGATCCGCCCAGCTGCGGGCGCCGACGGTCGATTCCTTCCATCCCTCAAGCGTGACATAGATCGGTTCGACCCGAGCTTGCGCTCCCTGGCTTGCGGGAAGATGATCAATCTGTTCGCCGTCGAGCATATAACCGACGCAGATCTTCAGTTCCTCGAGACCGTCGAGCACATCGAGCTTCGTAAGCGCGATGCCAGTAATGCCGTTGGTCGCAACCGACTGACGCACCAGTGCCGCGTCAAACCAGCCGCAGCGGCGCTTGCGCCCTGTCACGGTACCGAACTCATGCCCCTTCTCACCCAGGAACTGGCCAATTTCGTCGGTCAGCTCCGTCGGGAACGGGCCTTCGCCGACGCGTGTCGTATAGGCCTTGGTGATGCCGAGGATATAGCCGAGCGAGCCTGGCCCCATGCCGGAACCGGCCGCCGCCTGGCCGGCCACGGTGTTGGAGGAGGTCACGAAAGGATAGGTGCCGTGATCGATGTCGAGCAGGCTGCCCTGCGCACCTTCGAACAGGATGCGGGCGCCCTTGCGGCGCTCCCTATCAAGCAAAAGCCAGACCGTGTCGCGGAACGGCAGCACCCGATCGGCGATCGAGGTGAGCTCGTCCATGATCGCCTGGTGGCTGATCTCGGCGACGCCGAGGCCGCGGCGAAGCGCATTGTGATGCGTCAGGATACGGTCGACCTTGCCGGAAAGACTGTCGAGATCGGCGAGATCCATGACCCGGATGGCGCGGCGGCCGACCTTGTCCTCATAGGCCGGACCGATGCCGCGGCGCGTCGTGCCAATCTTGGTGCCGCTGTTGGACGCGGCATCCTCGCGCATCGCGTCGAGCTCGCGATGCAGCGACAGGATGAGCGTCGCATTGTCGGCGATGCGCAGATTGTCAGGCGTAACCGTCACGCCCTGCGCCTCCAGTCGGCCGATCTCAGCGATCAGCGCATGCGGATCGACGACGACGCCGTTGCCGATCACCGCCATCTTGCCGGGACGCACGACGCCGGAGGGCAACAGCGAGAGCTTATAGCTCGTGCCGTCGATGACGAGCGTATGGCCGGCATTGTGGCCGCCCTGATAGCGCACGACAATATCCGCACGTTCCGAAAGCCAATCGACAATCTTGCCCTTGCCTTCGTCACCCCATTGCGAACCGACCACGACTACGTTCGTCATCCAACTCTTCCTGTTACCGGCGGAAAACCGCGCACCTGCTCAAACCCGCGCATCTATAAAGCTTTGTTTTTGGGAAAGCGACCCTGTTGTCACAGACGATTGGGCTTTTTACGTGACAAATCAGCAGCCGGCAGTCTATTTCCCCTGGGAAAAATCCGAACTTCGATCGCAAGAAGACGAGGAAGAACGCTCTTGCAAGCCACGGCCTATATCTGCCTCGTCATCGCCACCCTCTGCTGGGGCGGCAACTCCGTCGCCGGCAAACTCGCGGTCGGCCATATCAGCCCAATGATGCTGACCTTTCTGCGCTGGTTCCTCGCCGTCGCGTTCATCGCCATTATATCTGTGCCGCAACTGAAGAAGGATTGGCCTGTGGCGAGGAAAAACCTGCCGCTGCTTCTTTGCTACGGCGCCATTGGCTATACACTCTTCAACGCCATGCTCTATTCGGCGGTGCAATATACAACGGCGATCAACGTCGCCATCGAGCAAGCCGGCATTCCGATGCTGATCTTCCTGTTGAATTTTTTCTTTTTCCGCACTGGCATCTCGCTGGCGCAATGTCTCGGCTTCGGCATGACGCTGATGGGCGTGGCGCTGACCGCCGCCCATGGCGACCTCGCCACGCTGCTGCAGCTGCAGCTTAACCGCGGCGACGGGCTGATGCTGATCGCTATTGCCGCCTATTCGCTCTACACGATTTTCCTGCGCTGGAAACCGCCGGTCGACTGGCGCACGCTAATGGCCTTCCCCGCCCTCGCCGCCATGCTGACCTCGCTGCCGCTGCTTCTCTGGGAGATCGGCCGCGGCGCTGCGCAGTGGCCTGACCAGGCCGGCTGGAGCATCACCTTCTATACCGCGATCTTTCCCTCATTGCTGGCGCAGATCCTTTATATCAAAGGCGTTGAGGCTATTGGCGCCAACCGCGCCGGTCTCTTCATCAATCTCGTGCCGGTATTCGGAACACTGCTTTCCGTCGTACTGATCGGAGAAAGGCTTCAGTCCTTCCATATGGTAGCGCTGATGCTGACGCTCGGCGGCATCGCAATCGCCGAAAAGGGCCGGCCGAAAGCGTCCGCTCCCACCGTGCCCGCCTCGCCCGTGGATTAGGCTTAACCAAGCTCCAGCGTCGTCACGCCGAAGACGTGTTTCAGCGGGATCGACGGGGCGGGTCCTCGATACATCCGCATGGCCTCGAACACCGGCTGAAGACCCATGCCTTCGGCAAGTGCAATCGCCTCGCGATTCTCGGCGGGGATATCGATGAAGATCTGAGCGCCCTTTGCCTCGGGGATCAATCCGGCAAGCAGCGCCGCGGCGCTGTCTGCATCGTTGGCGAAAAGCGGGCCGATCTTGTAGCCCTCGTAACAGCGGCGAATCGTGCCGTAACCGCGGATCTTGTGGCTTTTGCGGACTACGGCCGTACGCCGCCCCTTGCGGCTGGTGCACCAGGCGGCGAGGAAGGCATCCCGCGGCTGCGGAAAGATCGCCGCATCATAACGCTGCAGCCCTTCCAGGCGTGAATCCAGCACCGGCTGCGCGACAAGCGTGGAGGCCGGCAAAGAGGAGGCAACACCGCCGTAACGAATGGTGGAATAGGCGGGCTCGAAGCCGGCCTTGCGATAGTTCCCCTGCTGCGCGGCAACGCCGTCGAGACCGATCGTCCGGCCTTCCGCCGTGGCAATTCCCGCTTCCCAGATCGCCTTGCCGTAACCCTTGCCGCGGAAATCCGGGTGGACGATGTAGAGGCCTAGAAAGGCGAAGCTGTCGCCATATTTGACGACCGAGATCGAGCCGACGGGGACTTCACCGATAGAGCCGACGAAAAATCCCGACGGATCGGCTTCGAGGAATGCAAGCGAATCGTCGAGACCCGGATTCCACCCCTCCTGACGCGCCCATTCGAGCACGAGTTCCAATTCGCCGGGCCGCATCGAACGAACGGCAAATTCCGAATTCATGCGACCTTCCCAGATTGAATGTCCCGCAAGTCGATCCCGCCAACGGCAAAGCAATTTTCAGATCACCGCCACCGATCGCACCGGACGAACGATGGAGAAGCCGCGCCGATGGTCTTGACCACGCGTATAATCGTTTTCGATGCAATGCAGTAAGCTTCGTTTCCGCATTACCATGAAACAATGCCGTTGCAAGCTCAAGAAAATTACTTGGCGCCCAATAACTTCCGGCGCGGATAAATGTCGCGCCGAAATCTCTCGCGTACTCAACCCGGAGGACAGGAAGCATTTCAGCGGAAATTAGCCACTATCGCTGCCCTGCGCCAGAATCAATGGTTGTGCCGTGGCGGGTTTTTCGCGATCTGGCGAAACTCCGACGCACCTTCCAGAACCGCGCCATCCGACAGCTGCGTCACCGAGCGGCGGTAGATCTGCTGCCACGGCGTGGCATCCGCCGGCACCGGCGGAATACCGTCGCTCCTGCGCCGCTCGATCTCCGCGTCGTCGACCAACATGTCGCAGCGCCCCTGGTTGAAGTCGATGCGGATGATATCGCCGGTGCGAAGCCAGGCGAGGCCGCCCCCGGCAGCGCTTTCCGGTGATGCATTGAGGATCGACGGACTGTCGGCGGTGCCCGACTGACGTCCGTCGCCGATTGTCGGCAGGCTGCGAATGCCACGCTTCAACAGATGATCCGGCGGCTGCATATTGACGACCTCGGCCGATCCCGGCCAGCCGAGCGGCCCCGCGCCGCGGATGACGAGGATGGTATCCTCGTCGATGCCGAGTTCGGGGTCGTTGATGCGCTTGTGATAATCCTCGGAACCGTCGAAAACCACCGCCTTGCCCTCGAAGACACCTTCCCGCCCGGGTTCCAGAAGATAGCGCTGGCGGAAATCTTCCGAGACGACGCTCATCTTCATGATCGCGAAATCGAAGAGATTGCCCTTGAGAACGAGGAAGCCCGCCCGCTCCTTCAGCGGTTGGTCGAATGGCCGAATGACCTCGCGGTCGCTGGCCTGCCGACCGTCGAGGTTCTCGGCCATCGTCCTCCCCGTCACCGTGCGACAATCGCCGTCGAGTTTTCCGGCCTGCAGCAGCTCCCACATGATCGCCGGCGTGCCGCCGGCGCGGTGGTAGCGCTCACCGAGATAGGCGCCCGCTGGCTGGACATTGGCCAAAAGCGGGATATCGAAGCCGTACACCTGCCAATCATCGGGATAAAGTTCGACGCCGGCATGCTTGGCCATCGCAGCCAGATGCGGCTGCGCATTGGTCGAGCCGCCGATCGCCGAATTGGTGCGGATCGCATTGAGGAAAGCAGCCCGCGTCAGGATATCCGATGGCTTCAGATCCTCGAACACGATCTCGACGGCGCGCCGTCCGGTGCGGTAGGCCATCTGCCCCCGCTCGCGGTAGGCGGCCGGGATGGCGCCACAGCCGGTGAGCGACAGGCCGAGTGCTTCCGCCAGCGCATTCATCGTTGAGGCTGTGCCCATCGTGTTGCAGTGGCCAACGGACGGAGCCGAGTCGAGCGCTGCCTGCAGGAACTCCTCCCGATCGATCTCGCCTGCCGCATATTTCCGCCGCATCCGCCAGATGACGGTGCCGGAACCGGCCAGTTCGCCTTCGTGCCAGCCATCGAGCATCGGACCGCCGGAAAGCACGATAGCCGGAATATCGACCGTCGAAGCAGCCATGATCGCCGAAGGCGTGGTCTTGTCGCAGCCGGTGGTCAACACGACACCGTCGAGTGGATAGCCGTAGAGGATTTCGACGAGGCCGAGATAGGCAAGATTGCGATCGAGGGCGGCGGTCGGACGCTTGCAGTTCTCGAAGATCGGATGTGTCGGAAACTCGATCGGTATTCCGCCTGCGTCGCGAATGCCGTCGCGCACGCGCTTGGCGAGCTCGATATGCACTCTGTTGCAGGGCGTTAGATCGCTGCCGCTTTGGGCAATCCCGATGATCGGCTTGCCCGAGCGCAGCTCTTCCGGGGTGATGCCGTAATTCATGAAACGCTCGAGATAGAGCGCCGCCATGTCGATATGATCGGGATTGTCGAACCAATCCTGCGAACGCAGGCGGCGTTTCTTCGTTTGGCGGTCCGTCATCATTATCCTCCCGATCGGCCACTCTTCTCTTCGAAATTTAGAAGCGAAGCGCTGCAGTCCGCCTCAGCAACTTCCGCAAGCGCGCCGGCTTTGCCGGTCTCGCTTATCCGGACAGCGGGGCCCGCGCCGATCCTCCCAGCTGCTATCCGCCTTTGATAGTCCCCTCCTCCACGGTTGCAACCGTTTTGATGAACGTAACGCATTTTCATCGGGTGCCAGAAAAACGATACGGGCGAGAACCGAAGTTCCCGCCCGATTTACTCGACAAAGGAAGGTTGAATTCCGCTTATTCCGCCGCGAGCCGAATGACCTCGGCCTCTTCCTCCTTGTGTTCGTCCGGCTTGTGCTGGATGAGCGGGCGATTGCCCGTCAACCGCCGCAACAGCACGTAGAACACCGGCGTCATGAAGATGCCGAAGAAAGTCACGCCGATCATGCCCGAGAACACCGCAACGCCCATCGCCGCACGCATTTCCGCGCCGGCGCCGGTCGAGACGACGAGCGGCACGACGCCCATGATGAAGGCCATGGAAGTCATGAGGATCGGGCGAAGGCGCAGGCGGCTGGCTTCGACCGCGGCTTCGCGCGGCGTCCGGCCCTCGAACTCCAGTTCGCGAGCGAATTCCACGATGAGGATCGCGTTCTTCGCCGATAGGCCGACAAGGACGACCAGGCCGATCTGGGTGAAGATGTTGTTATCTCCGCCGGTGAGCCAGACGCCTGTCAGAGCGGCCAGGACACCCATAGGTACGATCATGATGATCGCCAACGGCAGGGTCAGGCTTTCATACTGGGCGGCAAGCACCAGGAACACCAGCAACAGCGCGAGCGGGAAGACGACGACGCTCGAATTGCCGGCAAGGATCTGCTGATAGGTCAGGTCCGTCCATTCGAAGTCGATGCCAGCAGGCAGCGTCTCGTGTAGGATCTTCTCGATCGCCGCCTGTGCCTGGCCGGACGAGAAGCCCGGCGCCGGCCCGCCGTTGATATCGGCGGCGAGGAAGCCGTTATAGCGGTTCGCCCGCTCCGGACCCGTGCTCGGCTCCACCTTCAGAAGTGCCGAAAGCGGGATCATCTGGCCCGACGCCGAACGAACCTTCAGCTGTCCGATATCTTCCGGCTGAGCGCGGAATTTCGCGTCGGCCTGCACACGGACGCTGTAGGTGCGGCCGAAGGCGTTGAAGTCGTTCACATAGAGCGAGCCGAGATAGATCTGCAGCGTCTGGAAGACGTCGGTGACGGACACTCCGAGCTGCTCGGCCTTGGCGCGGTCGAGATCGGCATAGAGCTGCGGCACGTTGATCTGGAAGCTGGAGAACAGCCCGGCGAGCTCAGGCGTCTGATAGGCCTTGGCAAGCACTGCCTTGGTCGCCTCGTCGAGCGCCTGGTTGCCCAAGCCTGCGCGATCCTCGATCTGCAGCTTGAAACCGCCCGTCGTGCCGAGACCGTTGACCGGCGGCGGCGGGAACATGGCGATGAAGGCATCCTGGATTGCGCCGAATTTCTGGTTCAGCGCCATGGCGATGGCGCCGCCAGAAAGATCCGGCGTCTTGCGCTCCTCGAAATCCTTCAGCGTCACGAAGACGATGCCGGCATTCGAGGAGTTGGTGAAGCCGTTGATCGACAGGCCGGGGAAGGCGATTGCATTGGCGACGCCGGGCTGCGCGAGCGCGATATCGGTCATGCGCTTGATGACGTCTTCCGTGCGATCGAGGCTTGCGGCATCCGGCAGCTGAGCGAAGCCGATCAGATATTGCTTGTCCTGCGACGGCACGAAGCCGCCGGGAACCGTGGTGAACATGCTGTAGGTCGCGCCGACCAGCGCCAGGTAGACCACCATGACGATGCTCTTGCGCGACACCAGGCCGCCAACACCTTTGCCATAGGCATTCGAGCCTGCGCCGAAGACGCGGTTGAAGCCACGGAAGAACCAACCGAAGATCGCGTCCATGAAGCGCGTGAGCCAGTCCTTGGGCGCGTCGTGGCCCTTCAGCAGAAGGGCGGCAAGCGCCGGTGACAGGGTCAGCGAGTTGAAGGCCGAGATGACGGTCGAGATCGCGATCGTCAGCGCGAACTGACGATAGAACTGACCCGACAGGCCAGAGATGAAGGCGAGCGGCACAAAGACCGCGACGAGCACCAACGCGATCGCGATGATCGGACCGGACACTTCCTTCATCGCCTTATAAGTGGCCGCGCGCGGCGACAGGCCATGCTCGATATTGCGCTCGACGTTTTCCACCACCACGATGGCGTCGTCCACCACGATACCGATCGCAAGCACCAACCCGAACAGACTGAGCGCGTTGATCGAGAAGCCGAAGACATACATGACCGCGAAGGTGCCGATGATCGAGACCGGAACCGCGATCAGCGGAATGATCGACGCGCGCCATGTCTGCAGGAAGACGATGACGACGAGGACGACGAGCGCGATGGCTTCGAGCAGCGTGTCGATGACCTTCTCGATCGAGGAGCGCACGAATTTCGTCGTATCGTAGACGATCTCGTATTTGACGCCCTCAGGCATGGCCAATTGCAGCTGATCCATGGTTGCGCGCACATTGTCGGCGATTTCGATCGCATTCGAACCGGGCGCCTGAAGGGCGGCAACGGCAACGGCCGGCTTACCGTCGAGCAGCGACCTGAGCGTATAGTCGGCGGCGCCAAGCTCGATGCGGGCGACGTCGCGAAGGCGGGTGATCTCCCCATTGGCGCCCGTCTTGACGATGATGTTGCCGAACTCCTCGGGCGTGCGCAGGCGGCCCTGTGCATTCACGTTGAGCTGCAGGTCGACGCCCGGCTGACTCGGCGACGCGCCGATAATGCCGGCGGCCGCCTGGACGTTCTGCGAGCTGATCGCGTTGCTGATGTCGCTGGCGGCGAGTTCATGCTCGGCGGCCTTCTGCGGGTCGATCCAGACACGCATCGAATAATCGCCGGCGCCGAAGACCTGCACCTGGCCGACGCCGGGGATGCGGGCGAGCCGATCCTTGATGTTCAAGGTCGCGTAGTTGCGAAGATAGGTGATGTCGTGGCTGTTCCCGTCGGAAACGAGGTTGACGACCATGATGAAGTCGGGCGAGCTCTTGACTGTGGTGATCCCGAGCGCGCGCACTTCCGCCGGCAGGCGCGGTTCGGCCTGCGAAACGCGGTTCTGCACGAGCTGCTGCGCCTTGTCGGGGTCGGTGCCGAGCTTGAAGGTGACGGTGACGTTGAGCACGCCGTCCGACGTCGCCTGGCTCGACATGTAGAGCATGTCCTCAACGCCGTTGATCTGCTCTTCGAGCGGTGTCGCCACCGTTTCGGCAATGACGCTCGGATTGGCGCCGGGATAGGTGGCGCGCACGACGACCGACGGCGGCACGACGTTGGGATATTCGGAAATCGGCAGCGCGCGCAGGCCGATCAGGCCGGCAACCACGATGAGGACCGAAAGAACGCCGGCAAAGACCGGCCGGTCAACAAAGAATCTGGAGATGTTCATATCAAAGCCCTCTCCGGGGTGAACATGGATGCAACGTCCCTTTCCGGCGGTTTGGGGAGCCGCCGGTGGTCCTGTCGTTTCGGAAATTGGCCTTCCCCGAGAGGGGAAGGCTGCGTCTTACTGCGCGGTCGCGACTTTCTCTTCCATCTGCGGAATGACGACGGCGCCTGGACGGATGCGCTGCAAGCCGTTGACGACGATCTTTTCGCCGGCAGTGAGGCCGCTTTCAACCACCCGCTGCCCATCAGCCAGAGCGCCGAGCTGCACCTGCCGGTATGCGACCTTGTTGTCGCCGTCGACGACGAAGACGAACTTCTTGTCCTGGTCCGTGCCCACGGCGCGGTCGCTGATGACGATCTTGTTCTCAGCCTTCGGCCGGCCCATGCGCACGCGCACGAACTGGCCGGGGATAAGGCGTCCGCCCGGATTATCGAAGACGGCGCGCACGCCGATGGTGCCGCTCGATGCGTCGACCTCGTTGTCGATCAGCTGCAGCTTGCCCTTGATCGGCGTGCCTTCGTCGGCGAGCGTGCCGACCTCGACCGGAATCTCTTCGACGGGCGGCAGAGCGCCGTCCGTCTGCGGCAACTGGGCGAGAGCGCGGGTCACCATCTCTTCGCTGGCGTTGAAGCTCGCATAGATCGGATCGACCGAAACGAGTGTCGTCAGCGCAGGCGAAGCCGATCCGGCCGCAACCAGGTTGCCTGTCGTCACCTCGATCTTGCCGATGCGGCCGGAAACCGGCGCCCGCACCTGGGTGTAATCGAGATTGAGTTGAGCCGACTGCAACGCAGCCTGCGCTGATCGCAGTCCTGCCTGCGCCTCGGCCAGCGCGCTCTGGCGCTGATCGAGATCGCTCTGGGAGATGGTGCGGTTGTCGGACAGCCTGCGGCCGCGGTCAAGCTCGGTCTGCGCCAGGCTGACCTTGGCTTCGGCCGAAGCGACCTGGCCTTGAGCCTGAGCCACGCTAGCCTGGTAAGGAGCCGGATCGATGGTGAAGAGCAGGTCACCCTGCTTCACCAGCGCCCCCTCACGGAAAGCCACCGAAAGGATGGCGCCTTCCACACGGGGACGGACCTGGACACGATCGACCGCTTCGAGACGGCCGGAGAAGGTCTCCCAGGCCGTCACGTCGCGGGCTTCGACCATGGCCACCGTCACCGGTACGGCGGGAGGCTGCGCGGGAGCGGAAGCTGCCGTAGCCGTCGCGCTCATCGGCAGCTCGAAAAACAATGCAGCGCCTGAAACGGACGCAATAAGTCCTATGCCGGCGCCCACGAGGGCCCAGCGCTTGCTTCTGGACGTCATCAGTACTCTCCTTGCGGCCCCAGGCCGCCGAAATATCAGATCTTCTTCAATGCAATTGCGGTTGGACGCTTACGTCCTGAAGGAAACTTCCGAAATGGCGGCTGACGTGTTCCTGCCAGTCGGGTGTCTCCCCAGATTTCCCACCATAAATCGAGGGCCAGCCCGTCCCGGCGGGAAGGACATGCTGGCGCACACCGACGCCGGCCTTTTTCAGGCGGGCACCGTAACCAAGTGTTTCGTCGTGCAGAGGATCATCCTCCGCGGTGAATATCAGCGCTGGCGCGACGCCTGAAAGACGCGAACAGAGGCAGGGGGCCGCGTAGGGGTGGCAGCCGCCACCGCTCAGATAATGGCTCCAGCCGTCCGCCCAGCGCTGCCGCATGCCGATCGCTTCGGCCTTGCGGATCGACGACGTGCCCATGAAGGGATCGAGCAGCGGTGATATCAGTACCTGGCCGTCGAGCGCGTCCGGCATCTGATCGCGCGCCTTGAGCGCCACTCCGGCCGCGACATTGCCGCCCGCCTCCTCGCCGGCGACAAATAGCAGCGACTTCCGGTCGCCGAGACCGGCGGCGCGCTTGTTGGCGAGATAGGTGAAAACGGAGAAGGAGACTTCCAATGCCTTCGGAAAGAGGTTGCCGGACAGTGTGCTGTAGTCGACGGCGGCGACGATGGCGCCGGCTTTGGCGAGACTGACGGCAACCGGCCTTTCGACATTCGTTTCGCTGTCGAGAAATGCGCCCCCATGCAGGTAAAGCACGATGGGCGGACCCTTGCCGTAATCGGCGCCCTGGTAGACACGCGCGGAAACGGGGCCGATGGCCACCTTATCCAGCATCATGTCCTTCCATCCTACCGTCATCGGTCCGGTCTCTTTTGCACGCAACCGCAGGCACACAGCACCTGCCGCTTGCATTTCGTATAAAAAAGATATTGTTATTCAGAACAGGGAATAAGAAGCAATATCACGATAACACTGTTCCGATTCTCGAATAATGGTGCAACGCAAACTGCGGACTTGAAACCGATGGATCAACTTTCGGCAATGCGCGTCTTCATCCGCGTCGTGGAGACGGGCAATTTCACCCGCGCCGCCGACATGCTCGCGATGCCCAAGGCGACGGTGACCAACCTCATTCAGGGTCTCGAAGCGCATCTGCGCACCAAGCTCCTGAACCGCACCACGCGCCGGGTCATGGTGACCACGGACGGCGCACTTTATTATGAACGCGCCGCCCAGATCATCTCCGAGCTGGAGGAACTCGATGGCAGCCTCTCCAATTCGCAAAGCCTGCCGAGCGGGCGGTTGCGCATCGAAATGAGCGGCGCTTTTGCCGACGCCATTATCGTTCCGGCACTTTGCGACTTCTACCAGCGCTATCCGGATATTCGTCTGGACCTAGGCGTCGGCGACCGCACGGTAGACTATCTGGTCGAAAACGTCGATTGCGCGCTGCGGGCCGGTACGCCCACCGATCAGTCACTGATCGCCCGGCGGGTTTCGGAGATGGAGCTGATCACCTGCGCTTCGCCGAGCTACATTCAGAAATTCGGCATGCCCGAACGGCCGGAGGATTTGGAGACCACGCACTACTCCGTCAATTATTTCCGCGCCCAGAACAACCGGACGCTGCCTTTCGAATTTCGCAGGGGCAACGAAATGGTCGAGACGACCCCACGCTGCATTGCCTCGGTCAATGACAGCCGCACCTATCTGACCGCGGCCCTGACGGGGCTCGGCGTCGCGCAGGTGCCGACCTTCATGGCGCGTGAACCGATGCGGCGGGGCGAACTCGTCCGCGTGCTGCCGGACTGGCGCCGTGACCCGGTGCCGCTCTATGTGGTCTATCCGCCGAACCGCCACCTCAGCAACAAAGTCCGCGTCTTCGTCGATTGGCTGGTCAAGCTCCTGGTCGAGGCCAAGCTGAACGATTTCTAGAACATGCCACGCGGTGGCAAAACAGAGACGGCCCGGAAGGCAGAGAAACCTTCGACGGGCCGTAAAATTTGAACATCGGACCTGTCGCGCCGCAGACTGGGCGCGGCAGGCTCTGGAGGTTCGGGAGAGAGCGTCAGGGAACTCCACTCTCTCGCGATAAAACAACTATAGGCACTCTCCACACGATTGTAAGGGGGGAGACCTACAATCTTCAATCACATGATTGCGATGAGGGCGCCTTCATCAGACCACGCCGCCGTTGGCGCGCAGTGTCTGACCATTGATCCAGCCGCCGTCCGGGCCGGCGAGAAAGGCGACTGCGGAGGCAATGTCCTCGGGCGATCCGAGCCGTTCCAGCGGATTCATCTTCGACATGCGGGTAATGAGTTCCTCCGTCTTGCCGTTCAGGAAAAGATCGGTCGCCACCGGCCCGGGCGCAATGGCGTTGACGGTGATGTTACGGCCGCGCATCTCCTTGGCCATGATTGCCGTCAGCGTTTCGACGGCGGCTTTGGTGGAGGCGTAAACGCCGTAGGTTTCGAGCTTCAAGCCGACGACCGAAGTCGAAAAGTTGATGACCCTGCCGCCATCGCGCAGACGCCGGGCCGCTTCCCTGAGTGTATTGAACGTGCCCTTGAGATTGACGCCGATCTGGCGATCGAAGTTTTCGTCGTCAGTCTCGGCGAGCGGCGACAGCATCATGATGCCGGCATTGTTGACAAGCACATCAACGCCGCCAAAGGCGCCTTCCGCAGCGTCGAACATCCGCCGGACGGCTTCAGCATTGCTGACATCCGCCTTGGCCGTCAGCGCCCTGCCGCCAGCCTGTTCGATCTCCCGGGCGAGGTCCTCGGCCGCTGCCGGACTGCCGGCATAGTTGACGACGACGGTGAAACCCTCCCTGGCGAGGCGTCTGGCTACGGCCGCGCCGATACCGCGGGAAGCGCCGGTGACGAGTGCGACCTTGCTGTCTTTGTTGGAAGCCATTGTTCTTCTCCTTTTACGCCGCAGCGCGTTTTCGATGAGAAGAAGATGCGCCTTTTCTTGCGCCGGTTAATCGTGCATTCTCCGGCATCACTATCCGGAAAACACGAACAAACAAGATGGACAGATTCGATGCAATGCGTGTGTTTTGCCGTGTTGTCGAGCGCCGCAGCTTCACCCTCGCAGCGGAAGACACGGGCCTGCCGCGCTCGACCGTTACCGACGCGGTCAAGCAGCTCGAGGCCCGCCTCGGCGTGCGCCTGCTCCAGCGCACGACACGCCATGTCAGCCCGACGCTCGACGGCGAGGCCTACTACCAGCGCTGCCTGTCGATCCTCGCCGACATCGAGGATGCGGAAGGAGCCTTTGCAGGCGCCAGACCGAAAGGCCTGCTGCGCGTCGATCTGCACGGCACGCTCGCGCGCCATTTCGTGCTGCCGAGCCTGCCGTCCTTTCTGGAGACCTATCCCGAGATCGAGTTCTATATGAGCGAAGGCGATCGGCTGGTCGATCTGGTGCGCGAGGGCATCGATTGCGTGCTGCGCGTCGGCACGCCTGCCGACAGCGACATGGTCATCAGGCGCGTCGCCATGCTTGATGAGGTCACGCTCGCCTCCCCCGCCTATATCGCCGCCCGCGGCCCGCCGCAGCATCCTGACCGGCTTGCCGGCCATCGCATGGTCGGCTTTCACTCCAGCAGCACCGGCAGTCTGCTCCCGCTTGAATTCACCATCGGCGGTGCGGCACGTAACATAACCATTCCAGCGACGATCACGGTCAACGCCGCTGAAAGCTATGTTGCGGCAGCGAGGATGGGCCTCGGTCTGATCCAGATCCCGCGCTACCACGCCGAAAAAGATCTGTCCGACGGCACGCTGGTCCACGTGCTCCGGGATTTTCCACCGACCCCGACCCCGGCTTCCCTGCTCTACCCCCGCAACCGCCAGCTTTCGCCCCGCGTCCGCGTTTTCATCGATTGGCTGGTGAAGCTCTTCGCTCGACAAAATTCCAAAAACACGCTTTGCTAATATAAGCGTTTAGGGGAAGAGCCATGGCACTCAGCGATATCACCGTCTACCAGACGGAAGATGGCTTCGTCGTCGAATTCGGCGGTGAGGGCGAAGACAGCATTGCCGTAACGCTGCGAAGCGCACCCGAACTGACATTGGAAAACGCAATCCGGCGTGCAAAGGCCCTGCTTGCGGCAGCAATCGAACCGGCCCATGGCGACGGCGCGCGCAGCAAGGATCCGGCCCTGCTCGAAGAGGAACTGGAGGAAGGCCTGGAAGATTCCTTCCCCGCGAGCGATCCGGTCTCGGTTACATCATCCTCGATCCCAATGCGTAATCCGAATGCCGGCCGCTGACGCGGCCAGCCCCATCAAGTGGTTTTGGGATGACGGCGGCGGCAGCGAATGTTATCTGCCTCGGTTATGACGGATGGTGGAATGACAAAAGGCGCGATCGGCGACGGCGCGCTTGCCGGCGAAGGCCTCAGGGCGTTTTTCGAGCGCGATGCGATCACTGTCGCCCGCGACCTGCTCGGATGCCATCTGAGCGTGGACGGCGCCGGCGGCCGCATCACCGAGACCGAAGCCTATTTCCCCGATGACGAAGCCTCGCACAGTTTTCGCGGGCCCACCAAGCGCAATGGCGCCATGTTCGGCCGGCCCGGCAATGTCTACATCTACCGCATCTACGGCATGTACTGGTGCCTGAACTTCGTCTGTCATCCGGGCTCGGCCGTGCTGATCCGGGCGCTCGAGCCGGAAACGGGAATTGCCGCTATGACGGAGCGGCGCGGCACTGATATGCTGACGGCGCTCTGCAGCGGCCCGGGCAAGCTCTGCCAGGCGCTCGGCGTCGACATCGAAATCAATGACAGACTGCTCGACCGCCCGCCATATGCGTTGACGCCGTCCACGCCGGTGCCGATTGTTGTGGGAAAACGCATCGGCATCACGAGAAATGCCGAAGCACCGTGGCGCTTCGGCATTCAGGGATCGCGTTTTCTCAGCAAGCCGTTTCGCTGATCACTCCATGACCGCACTGTGGTCGACGGCAGGCGCGGCCTTCGGCTTGCGCAGCAATAGCACCAGCGGAATGACCGCGAGCGACATCAGCATCAAGAGCTTGAAATCGTCCATATAGGCGATGATCGTCGATTGCAGCGTGATCATCTCGTTGAGCGAAGCGCGGCCGGCGGCCGTGAGCGGGCTCAACCCCTGCGCCGCGACAGCATTGAAGGCGTGGTTGAAAGGCGTCACATAGGCCGCGATCGACTCGTGATTGCTCTGCGTGTTCTCGACGATCAGTGCCGAGACGATCGAGATGCCGACCGCCGAGCCGATGTTTCGCGACAGATTGTAGAGGCCGGTGCCGTCGCCACGCATTTGGGCGGGCAGCGTCGCGAAGGCGATGGTCGTCAGCGGCACGAAGAGAAAGCCGAGGCCGGCGCCCTGGATGAAGCCGACCGAGACGATCGAACATTGCGAAACATCAGGCGTCCATCCCGTCATATCGTACATCGCCCAGGCAGTCAGGCCGAGACCGAGCACCAGCAGCAAGCGCGTATCGACCTTGCCGATCAGCCGCCCGACAATGAACATACAGAGCATGGTGCCGAGCCCGCGCGGCCCCATGACGATGCCGGCGGTAATGACGGGATAGCCCATCAGCTTCTGCAGATAGGGGGTCATCAGCGCCAGCGAGGCGAGGTAGGTCACGCCAACCACGAAGATGAAGATCATGCTCACCGTGAAGTTCTGGTCGAGAAACAGCTTCGGATTGACGAAGGATTTCTCTGCGGTCAGCGTGTGCACTAGAAGCAGATAGAAGGCGGCGGCGCAGACAATCGCTTCGACCACGATCTCGCCCGAAGAAAACCAGTCGAGCTGCTCGCCGCGATCGAGGAAGAGCTGCAGCGCGGCGATGAACAGGCTCATCATCCCGAAGCCGAACCAGTCGAGTTTGGCGAGCGCATCCCGCTTGGTCTCGGCAACGAAGACAACGATGCCCATGAAGGCGAGCGCGCCGATCGGCACGTTGATATAGAACACCCATCGCCAGCTGATATTGTCGGTCAGCCAGCCACCGATGACCGGGCCGAGCACCGGCCCGACCATGACCGAGACGCCGAAAAGCGCCATGGCCGAGCCGCGTTCCTCCACCGTATAGATGTCGAGGAGAATGCCCTGGGAAAGCGGCACCAGCGAGGCGCCGAACAGGCCCTGCAGCAGGCGGAAGGCAACGATCTGGTTCAGCGATTGCGCCAGGCCGCAGAGAACGGAGGCGGCCACGAAGCCAGCGATAGCGACGAGCAGCACGCGCTTGCGGCCGAATTTGGCGGCGAGGAAACCGGAGGGCGGCGTCATGATCGCCGCCGCAACGATGTAGGAGGTGAGCACCCAGTTGATCTGGTCGGCGGAGGCCGACACGCTGCCCTGGATATAGGGCAGCGCCACGTTGGCGATCGTCGTGTCCAGCGCCTGCATGATGACGGCGAGAATGACGCAGGCCGTGATCGCGCCGCGATTGGCGACCCGGGTCGCCGGAGATGCGGGAGCGTTACTCATGGTCCTTGCCCTGAGGCCGGCCCAGAAGCGTGTTGACGAAATCGGGCAGGCCGCGGGCATGGCCGGTATCGACATCGACGACCGTGCTCATGCCGACGCGCAACGGCGGCTTGCCTGCGGCATCCTCGATGCTGACGCGCATCGGAATGCGCTGCACGACCTTCACCCAGTTGCCGGTGGTGTTCTGCGCCGGCAACAGCGAGAAGCTGGAACCCGAAGCCGGGCTGATGCTCTCGACCTTGCCCTTCCAGGTCACGCCGGGATAAGTGTCGACATGGATCTCGGCCGACTGCCCAGGCTTGACATAAGTCAGCTCGGTTTCCTTCGGGCTGGCGGCGATCCACAAATGGTCGGTAGCGACGAGCGAGAAGGCCTGCTGCGAGGCCTGCAGGTAGGAGCCGACCTGCAGCGCGTTGACATTGGTGACGATGCCGTCGAAGGGCGCCTTGACGACACTGTGGTCGAACTCGCGCTGGGCGTTGTCGACCTGCGATTTGGCCTGCAGGTAGAGCGGGTTTTCCTCGACCGGCTGGTCGGCCCTGCCGCCGAGCTGGGCGAGCGTCGTTGCTGCTTCCGCCTTGGCGACGGCAACCTTCTGCTGAGCGGCCTCGAGATTGTGCTTGGCCTCGTCATAGGCCGATTGCGTCGCGCTGCCGTTGTTGACGAGGGCCTGCTGCCGGTCGAACTGATCCTGGTAATAGGGCAGATCGGCTTGCGCCTGCGTGATCTCGGCAAGCGACTGCTGATAGCTGGCCTTGAGGTTCATGATCTGATTGCGCTGCACGCCGAGCTGCGCCTTGGCGCCGTCGAGCGCGATCTTGAAGGAATCGGCCCTCAGGCTGAAGAGCACCTGCCCCGCCTTTACCGCCTCGTTTTCATGCACGTCGATCCGGTCGACGATGCCCGAGACATCCGTGGTGACCCCGACCATATCGGCCTGGATATAGGCGTTGTCGGTCGACATCACCTGACCGCCATTGACGTAATAATAACCGCCGACAACGAGCGCGACCGGCAGCAGGGCGAAGAGAACGGGCCGCGTGAGACTGCGCCGGCGGCGGACCTTGTTGCCGCCAGGCGCAGCCACGGCGACAACCGGCGCTGAACTGGATGAAGGCGCTTCGGCTACCGTTTTCTGCTGTTTCGCTTCATTTTCTTCAATAGGTGACTTTGCATTGGCGTCGGCAACGACGCGGAGGGGAGATTGATCAGTCATCGTTCATCTCATTCTCGTCAACCGGGGTCCGGCATGCCTGGACCAGGTTGGTCTTCATTACGGACAGGATGTGGAAAAGCTGTTCACGCTGCTCGACTGACACACCTTCCAGCGCCTCTGCGCGGGTCACATCGCCAAGTTCGCGCATTTCGGCGAGCAGAGGATGCGCTTCGTCGCGCATGTAGAGCAGCCAGATCCGCCGGTCGGTCGGATGCTGGCGGCGCTCAATGAGCCCGCGTTCAGCGAGTTTGTCGAGAATACGCACCAGCGTGATCGGCTCGACTTCGAGAATTTCGGCAAGGCCGCTCTGGTGGATCCCCTCGTTATTCGAGAGATAGGCGAGCGTCTGCCATTGCGAACGTGTCAGCCCAAGACACTTGGCGCGTTGCTCGAAGCGCTTGCGCAGCAGTCGTGCGACATCGTGGAGAAGGAATCCGAGTGTGGGCGTGGCGTTCATGGAAACCTGTGCCGGATATTTATAAGCATCCTTATGATGTGCTCACATATATTGAGCGCAGACGCTCGCACAAGAGCGTAAGCCGCAGATTCTGCAACCGGAGCCAAAATGCCGCAGCCCGCAGCCGGCAGCTTGCCGTCCCTCACAGCTTTAGGCTCGAACGGTGGCCGTGGCATCGCCTGGCCCTAGTTTCTGGCAAGAACTATCCGCTGAAAATGGTCTGGAGGGCCTATGGCGTTCTTCGAAAGCATGCTGACGCTGCTCTTGGTGGCGATCATCTTCCTGCAATTCTCCAGGAAGTTCCGTGTGCCTTATCCGACCATGCTGGCAATCGCCGGCATCATTGTCGCTGCCTTCCCATGGGCTCCGGAGGTGGCGATTGATCCCAGGCTGGCGCTGGCGCTTTTCATCGCACCCGTACTTTTCGACGCCGCCTACGATTTGCCGCCGAGGACGTTGAGGCGCAACTGGCTGCCGCTCTTTTCGCTTGCCGCAATCGCCGTCATTTTGACGGCCGCGTCCGTCGCCGCCGTCGGCGTTGCAATGGCCGGCCTGCCGCTTGCCGTGGCCGTCGCACTCGGCGCCATCGTGGCGCCGCCGGATGCGGTCGCGGCGACCGTCATGCTCGACCGCTTCAATCTGCCCCGTCAGACCTATGTAATTCTCAAGGGCGAGAGTCTGCTCAACGATGCCGTCGCCCTCCTCATCTTCAGCGCCGCAGTGGCGGCCGCCACCAACCCCGCCTTCCTCACCGGCATTCTGGCAGAATTGACGCTGGCAGCGCCGGGTGGTCTCATCCTCGGTTATCTTCTCGGCCGTCTCTACATGATCGTTGGTCTGAAGCTCGCCGGCACGCTCGGCGGCACATTGCTCGAGTTCGTCGCCACCTTCGGCACGTGGATCATCGCCGAGCGACTGCACCTTTCGGCGATCCTGGCGATCGTCGCATATGCCATGGTGATCGCCCGCTACATGCCGGAGCGGCAGACGGCCCGCCACCGCATTCATTCCTATTCGGTTTGGGAAGCCGCGGTTTTCCTGCTTAACGTGCTCGCCTTCCTGCTGATGGGCTTGCAGGTCCGCCAGATCGTCCTCGATCTCGATCCCGGCCGGCTGAGTTTTGCGATCACCTTGGCAACCGCGGTCTTTGTCACCGTCATCGTCGTGCGCCTAGCCTGGGTGCTCGTCTATAACCGCGCCATCACCTTTCTTGCCGAGCGCGGTCTCACGACACAAGCCGCTCCCTCATTTGCTGCGAGCCTGCTTGCCGGCTGGTGCGGCATGCGCGGTCTCGTCACGCTTGCAACTGCGCTCGCCCTGCCGATCGACTTCCATGATCGCGATATTATCCTGCTCAGCGCGCTGGCCGTCGTTCTCGGCACGCTCATCGTCCAGGGGCTGACGCTCGGGCCGCTGATCCGCTTCCTGAAATTCGATCCGGACAAATCCCTGAACCGCGATCTCACCAAAGCCCGCGTGGCATTGATCGACGCGGCTCTTGCCGAGCTTGAAGGCGAGGACAAATCCACCCGAATCCTGCGCGACGTCTACACCTCCGAGCGTGAGATTGCTGCCGACGGAAGACACCCGCGCGAGGTCAGCAGGCTCGACAGGCAGCGCCGCAGCGTCATCGCCGCGAAACGCCGAAAACTGGCGGAGATGCGTCGTGCCGACGAGATTGATGACGATGTTTTCCATGCGTTGGAACAGGAGCTCGACTGGGCAGAGCTCGCCGTCCTGCCGCCCGGCCGCGACGAAATCGTCGAGAGCTGACGCCGCCCATGAGTTTTGACGGATCGCTGAACGGCAGCCAATTGGCATTTGCTATTTTTCGCCGCTGCCGTTTATATCCAGTTTCATAGCGTTACGATTTTTCCGATTTGCATTGCATGCCGGCCTTCCTTTCCAGAATTGAACGCCGGGGGAAATCACGGAGGCAAGGCCTTCGTTCAAAGCAGCAAGACATGAATAGCATCACTTCATCTTAAGTTCGGTGGCAGTCGATCGGCCATCGCGATTGGAGGGACCGATTATGACTTTCGCGCTTCGACGGATATTGATGCTCGGCTGCATCGCTACGTTCATGCCTCTGGTCGCGATGGCGCAGCGCGCACCGTCCGCCCCTCCCCCTGTCACGGTCGCAAAGCCGGTGGTGCGCGATGTCATCGACAATGACGAATTCATCGGCCGTTTCCAGCCGGTCGACGAAGTCTCCGTGCGTTCGCGCGTCGGGGGCTACCTACAGGAAGTCCATTTCGAGGACGGCGCCTTGGTCAAACAGGGCGACCTGCTCTTCGTCATCGACCAGCGGCCGTTCGTCACCGCGCTCAACCAGGCAAAGGCCACGCTCGAAGCGTCGCAGTCCACTCTTGTCTTCGCCGACGCTCAGTACAAGCGCGCCCAGTCTCTCGCTTCGAGCGGCAGCCAATCCGCGCAGACGCTGGATGACCGCCGCCGCGAATTCGATTCCGCTGAGGCCAATGTCCGCGGCGCTCAGGCCGCGGCCGACCGCGCGGCTCTCGATCTCGAATATACCGAGATCCGGGCGCCACTCAGCGGCCGTATCGACCGCCGCTTGCTCTCGACCGGCAATCTCGTGCAGGCCGACCAGACAGTGCTCACGACGATCGTCTCCCTCGATCCGATCGACTTCTATTTCGATGTCGACGAGCGCCGCCTGCTGAATTTCGCCGACACCGCACGCAAGCAGGGCAAGGACCTGCAGCTCGGAGGCGGCGGTGTCGACGTATCCGTCACGATCTCCGATCCGACCGCCAAACCTTTTATGGGGAAGCTCGATTTTGCCGAGAACCGGGTGGACAACGAGAGCGGCACCATCCGCATCCGCGCCCGCCTTGCAAATCCAGATCTCGTCCTGCAGCCGGGCCTGTTCGGCCGTGTGCAGGTCGCAGCCTCCAATACATACAAGGCCATCCTCGTCCCGGACGAGGCTATCGGCTCCGACCAGAATGAACGTGTCGTCTATGTGGTCGATGCGCAAGGCAAGGTTTCGACCAAGCCCGTGAGGCCCGGACCGCGGCTCTACGGCTATCGCGTCATCCGTGAAGGCCTCGACGGCAACGAGACGATCATCGTCAACGGGCTGATGCGCGCCCGGCCTGGCTCGACCATCACGCCACAGATGAGCGAACTGCCGCAGGAGCGGCAGGACACTGCGCCCGAATCCGCGAATGCGGAGACCGGACAATGAGATTTGCACACTTTTTCGTGGACCGGCCGATCTTCGCGGCCGTCATTTCCATCCTCTTTCTGGTCGTCGGCGGCATCGCCTATACGCAGCTGCCGGTCTCTCAATATCCGGAGATCGCGCCGCCCACCATCGTCGTGCGCACCTCCTATCCGGGCGCCGACCCGCAGACCATCGCCGACACCGTTTCGACCCCACTCGAGCAGCAGATCAACGGCGTCGAAGACATGCTTTACATGTCTTCCTATTCCAGCGCCGACGGCGCCATGTCGCTGACGATCACCTTCAAGCTCGGCACCGATCTAGACAAGGTGCAAGTCCTAGTCCAGAACCGCGTTTCCATCGCCCTTCCCCGCCTTCCCGAGGAAGTCCAGCGCCTCGGCGTGACCACGGACAAGAGCTCGCCCGACCTGATGATGGTGGTGCACCTCCTGTCGCCATCGCATCGCTACGACCAGCTCTACGTCTCCAACTACGCCCGCAACCGCATCCGCGACGTGCTCGTGCGTCTCGACGGCGTCGGCGACGTGCAGATCTTCGGCGAACGCCAGTATTCGATGCGCATCTGGCTCGATCCGGAAAAGCTCTCCGCCTACGGCATGACGTCGGACGACGTCGTTTCGTCCTTGAGGGACCAGAACGTCCAGGTATCGGGCGGCAAGATCGGCGCACCGCCGGTGACCGGCAGGAACGCGTTCGAATATACGGTGCGAACGGACGGGCGCTTTTCCGATGTGCGCGAGTTCCGCTATGTCATCGTCAAATCGACGGGAGCAGGCCGGCTCGTGCAGTTGCAGGATGTGGCCCGCATCGAACTTGGCGCCCAGGACTACGTCACCAACAGCTATCTCAACAACGACCCTGCGGTCGCGCTCGGCATCTTCGCCCGGCCGGGAACCAATGCACTCGACACGGCCCACCAGGTCCAGACGCTGATGAAGGATATCTCCCAGAATTTCCCGGAAGGCCTGGAATATCGCATCGTTTACGACACGACCGAATTCATCTCGGACTCGATCAACGAGGTCTATAGAACCATCGCCGAAGCGGCCATCCTGGTGGCGATCGTCGTTCTGGTTTTCCTGCAATCCTGGCGGACCGCGATCATACCGATCGTCGCCATTCCCGTATCGCTGATCGGCACCTTCGCGGTTCTGCTCGCCTTCGGCTTTTCGCTCAACATGCTGACGCTCTTCGGCCTCGTGCTGGCGATCGGCATCGTCGTCGACGATGCGATCGTGGTGGTGGAAAACGTCGAGCGAAATCTGGCGCGCGGAATGACGCCGAAGCAGGCGTCGCACGTGACGATGGACGAAGTCGGAACCGCTGTCGTGGCGATCTCGCTGGTCCTGATCGCGGTATTCGTGCCGACGGCTTTCATCCCCGGCATATCGGGCCAGTTCTACAGGCAGTTCGCCGTGACGATCTCCGTCACCACTGCCATATCAGCCTTGAACTCCCTGACGCTTTCGCCGGCCCTCGCGGGCATATTGCTGAAAGCCCATGATCACCAGACGAAGCGCAAGAGCATCGCCTCACGGCTGGGGACAGGTCTTGCAGGCGGCTTCAATCGCGGCTTCGACCGGATGAGTTCGGGCTACTCATGGGTTGTCCGGCACCTTGTCAGAAGCTGGGTAGGCCTGACCTGCTCGATGCTCGCCTTTGCCGCCCTTCTGGGCGCAACATGGTACATGAGCACCAGGGTTCCCTCGGGCTTCATCCCCACTATGGACCAGGGTTACGCGATCATCGTCGTGCAGCTTCCCGACGGTGCCTCGCTTGCGCGTACCGATGCAGTCGTCAAAAAGGTGGGTGATATCGCCCGAACCGTGCCCGGCGTCGGCAACGCCGTGCAGTTTGCCGGCTTCAGCGGAGCGACGTTTACCAATGCTTCGAATTCGGGCGTTGTCTTCGTTCCGTTCAAATCCTTTGCCGAACGCGAGGAAGGCGGAGAGAACGCCAACAAGATCATCGGCGAACTCTTCGGCAAGCTGCAGAGCATCCAGGAAGCCTTCATCATTGCCATCCCCCCGCCGTCCGTGCGCGGCGTCGGCAACTCCGGCGGCTTCAAGATGCAGATTTCCGATCTTGAAAACCCTGAAATGACGCGCGTGCTCGGCCTTGCCCGCCAGATGATGGGGGCGGCGGCTACGACCGAGGGTCTCACCGGTGTCTTTACGACGTTCTCCGATGCCAGTCCGCAATATTTCCTGTCGATCGACCGCGACAAGGCGCGCTTCCTGAACGTGCCGATCCCCAATATCTTCAATGCGCTTTCGATCAATCTCGGCGTCGCTTACGTCAATGATTTCAACGCGTTCGGCCGTGTCTACCAGGTCCGCGCCCAGGCCGACCGACAATACCGGATGGACAAGGAAGACATCCTCGCCCTGAAGGTGCGCTCGGCCACCGGTGCGCTCGTGCCCTTGGGAACGCTGATGGACATTCAGGATTCCAGCGGACCGGCGCTTGTCCAGCGCTATAACATGTATGTCTCGGTGCCGCTCCAAGGCAATCCGACGCCCGGCACCTCGACCGGCGATGCCATCAAAAAGATGGAGGAACTGGCCGCCAAGATCCTGCCGCCGGGAACGACTTTCGAATGGACGGAACTCGCCTATCAGGAGACTCATACCGGCAACACCGCCGTCTATATCTTCGCCCTCTCCGTCATTTTCGTCTTCCTGGCGCTGGCCGCCCAATATGAAAGCTGGGTTCTGCCCCTTGCGATCATTCTCATCGTTCCGCTTGCGGTACTCGCGGCGCTGATTGGAGTGTGGCTAAGAGGCATGGACAACAACGTCCTCACCCAGATCGGCCTGATCGTCCTGATCGGACTGGCGGCGAAGAACGCCATTCTAATCGTCGAATTTGCAAGACAGGCGGAAGAGGAAGGCAAATCGTCGGTAGAGGCCGCGATCGAGGCGAGCCATCTTCGCCTGCGCCCGATTTTGATGACGGCATTCGCCTTCATCTTCGGCGTTCTGCCGCTTGCCATCGCCACCGGCCCCGGCGCCGAAATGCGTCAGTCACTCGGAACAGCCGTTTTCTCGGGCATGCTCGGCGTGACGCTCTTCGGCCTGTTCCTGACGCCGGTCTTCTACGTCGTGCTGCGCGGCCGACGCCGCAGCCGCTTGGTTGAAAGGCCTGTCGAAGCCGTTCCGGCCGAAAGGGAGACAGTCTGATCACTCTAGCCTGGCGCAAAAGTGTGCAGCGGTTTTGCGGCAACGACATGTTTGAAAACCAAGACTCAAGCGCAGGGGAGAATCAGAAAGATTGCGACGCGCTTTATGACACAGCCTCGTGCTGGGACGATGTCAGGTGGAAAATAGATGCACCCGGCCCTGCCAGAACCGTGCGACGGTCAGCTTGCCGCTGCGAAAGGCGCGTGTATCGAGATTGAGCCGCCTCGGGCGAATGTCAGGCTCATCGCTGGGCGTATGGCCATGCACGACGAGCTTCGGCAAAGGAACCCTGCTTTCGAGAAAGCGGTGGCGGATAAGGACCAGGTCCTCCTCCGTCTGCGCGGAGAGCGGCAGCATCGGATCGATGCCGGCATGCACGAACACCACGCTCGGTGTGTCCAGCATGATCGGCAGCGCCCGCATGAAATCGATATGCGTATGCGGCAGCGACTGCCGCAGAAAGGCGTCGAGCTGCGCGCCGGAGGGGAAGACGAGCGGCAGATGCTCCGGATCGAGCCCATAGGATTTAAGCGATTCCGCCGATCCCATCCGCATCCAGTCGTCATAAGGGAGCCAGCCGTCGACATAATCGAGCATGGCGATCTCGTGATTACCGGCAAGACAGATACGGTCGAAACCGTCAGGCGGCGGCTCCATGAGGTGAGTGATGACCTGTGCCGATTCCGGGCCCCGGTCGATATAGTCACCCAGCGTCACGATCAGCTTTTGCCCGGGCAATCGCTCGCCATCTTGCAGAATCGCCTCCTCAGCTTTCAGAAGCAGGTCGTAGCGGCCGTGAATGTCGCCGATCGCATAAGTTGGAATCTCGGCGATATCCAGCGTCAGGCGCGGTCTCGGCTGGCGCCCCATTTTCCAAACCTCGCTATGGCGAGCAAGTGCTTCACCCATCATATTCCTCGATTGGATAGCCCGGTTAACCATAAGTAGAGTGCAAGGCGAGGCGATCAAGTTGGTGAGAAAATTCGAAGCTTTGGGTTTTTCTGGAAAAACCGTTCTTATCATCCGGAGGAAAATCCCTCACTCCTGTCACCCGTCGAGGAAAGAGTGAGCGATGGGAACAGTATCGCAGTTTCAAGACCGCATCAGGCCGCCGGCACGCCGCATCGAAAACGAAGAGGAGGCGGTATCTACGGCTCGCAACCTCGCCGACACATTCCGTCGACAGGCAAGCGAGCGCGATATCAACCGCATCCTGCCTTTTGCCGAGCTCGACGCGCTGTCGGTCTCGGGTTTGACGGCAATCTCTGTTCCGCCCGAACATGAAGGGCTCGACGTGCCGAACGCCCTGCTAGCCGAAATCATCGCGATCATTGCCGAGGCCGACGCCTCGATCGGCGAGACCATGGAAAATCACTTTTCCGTCCTGGAAACCCTCCGCACCCAGGCGCCCGAGGATCTGAAGGCATCGCTGTTTACCCGTGTGCTGCTCGGCGACCGCTTCGCTGGCGCAACCGTTGCCGACGGCAGCGAGCTATCGCCCGAAGGATCGGGGTACCGCCTGAGCGGACGGATGCGGCAGGCGCCCGGTATTCTCTACGCCGATTGGATTGCCGCTGACCTCACACTTCCGCCCGGCCGCCCTGTGACGCTTTACTTCAGCCGCAACAGCGAGGACGTGCAGGTGGTCGATGATTGGGACGGTTTCGGTCAGCGCACCAATGGGTCGGCAACGACGATCGCCGGCGCAGTGCATGTTGATGCCGGCACAATCGCGCCGGCCCCCTCGTCCGCATATTCGACGGGCATTTCGCTCGGCCTGCTGCTTAAGGCGGGCGTAGGCCTCGGCATCGCGCGAGCCGCATGGGCCGACCTGATGACAGCTATTGGCGATCGCACCGTCTTGCCCTCCCGGCTCGGCGAACACGCTGTCGGCATCGAAATCACGGCGGCAGCTCTGGAGCGGGCGGGCCGCAAACTCGATATTGCCCAGGTCAATCCTGTAGAGGCGGCGATGGCGGACGCCTATTTTTCTGCCTCGGCGGCCGCAATAACTGCCGGGGAAACGGCCCTTAGCGCCGCAAATGCGCTGTTCGAACTTGCGGGCGAAGCGTCAATCGGCATCGGCCTCAATCTCGACCGCCATTGGCGCAATGCACGTATCCACGCGCTGTCGCTGCCGCGCGATCGATTGCTGCACCGCGCCGGCGACCATATGTCAAGATGAGCGCTGAACGATCACAGCATGACGCCCTGGGAGTAACGCAGACCACACGAAACAAAGCGTCTCAGCTGGCGGCGGAGATCGGCAGTTCATCCCCGGTGTCGTCAATGCGGCCACCGGCGGCGACGAATTGGTCGAGGGTCATATTGTCCAGAATGGCGGCGATCGCGTCCCGAACATCGGTCATCGAACGCCGCACTTGGCAGGTTTCCGGGTCGGCGCAGTCGTCGCACGCCTCGTAAGCCGTGCGGCTGGCGCAACGGATCGGCGCGAGCGGACCATCGAGCGTGCGGATGACATGGCCGATACGGATCTCGGATGCCGGCCGAGAGAGAGAATACCCGCCGCCAGGGCCTTTCTTTGAACGCAGGATTCCGACATTGCGCAGTTCGAGCAGGATCGTGTCGAGAAACTTCTTCGGAATATTGTTCCGCGCCGCGACGTCATTGATGAAGGCGGTCTCGCCCGGCGCCAGACGCGCCAGATCGACCAAGGCCTTGAGGCCGTATTTTCCCTTCTTCGTCAGCATCGTCGTCGCCTTTTGGAAACCGAAATATTTGCCCGTCAATAGCAGCCAAATAACGTCGAAATCGTGAAGATACAACAAAATAGCTAATATTTATAGCTTGTATCGGCAACGTCCCCGGTCGGCTCTTTGCGGCAGCTTCGATCAAATTGTCTTCAGCATGCCGCCATCGACGAAATAGGTCGATCCGATACAATAGCTCGCCCGCTCCGAACTCAGAAAGACGAAGACATTCGCCAGTTCTTCCGGTGTGCCGAAGCGTTTGGAGGCGGCATGTTCATTGGCAACGCTCTGCAGGTAACCTTCCCAGTTTCCGCCGCTTTCGGCCGTCAGCTGCTTGGCGGTCTTGATCCAGTCGGGCGTCAGGATCAAGCCGGCGTTGATGCAGTTGACGCGGATATTGTCCTGGATGAGCTCGGTCGAGAGTGTCTTCGAAAACATCATCAGCGCCGATTTGCTGACATTGTAGATCGGCTCGTACCAGAGCGGCTGGACGGCGCAGATCGAGGCATTGTGCAGGATCACCCCGCCGCCGCGTTTCTTCATCTGCGGTGCGATGCCGCGCGCAAGCCTGACGGCGGCCATCACATGCAGGTCCCAATAGGCCTGCCATTTCTCATCAGGCGCCTCCATGACGGTCTCGTTCGATCCGGTGCCGGCATTGTTGATGAGGATATCGGCGCCTCCCTTTTCGGCAGCCGCCGCAATGATCGCCTCGGTTCCCTCAACCGTCGCCACATCTGCGGCGACAGCGACGGCGCTGACGCCGAATTTCTCGGCGATGCGGACGGCTTCCGCCTCCAGCCGTTCGCCGCCGCGCGCCGCCAGAACGAGGTCTGCGCCCTCAGCCGCCAGCCCTTCGGCGATCGCGAGCCCGATGCCGACCGACGCGCCAGTTATGACGGCGATCTTTCCCTTCAATCCCAGATCCATATCTTCCTCCCGAAGCGGCCAGCGATCCCGGCCCTAGATTAGGGGATGAGTGTTCCGCCAATGAATCCGGGCGTCAAGCACCCAAACGTCTCTTGCGGCAGGCTCCGTTCTGTCGCAGCCTGCATCCGCACCGGGAGGAATTTTCATGCGACGTTATTCAGCCTGCATAGAATGGCTGTTTGCCGAAGAGGGCGACAGCTTTGCCGACCGCATCCGTCGCGCCCATGCCGGCGGCCTGACGGCGATCGAATTCTGGCGCTGGACCGACAAGGATCTGGATGCGATCGAGACAGCGCTGAAGGAAACCGGCCTTGCCGTCACCAGCCTCGTCGCCGAGCCGATGATCGCACTGACCGATGCCGCCAACCGGCAGGCCTGGCTGGCGGGCCTTGCGGAATCCGTCGCAGTCGCCAAACGCCTCGGCGCGCCGGTGCTGATCGCCCAGGCCGGCGACGATCTCGCCGGCTTCAGCCGTGATGAACAGCGCGTGGCCCTCACCGACACCCTGAAATCAGGCGCCGATATCCTGGAAGGGAGCGGCGTGCGGCTCGGCGTAGAACCTCTCAACATCCGTATCGACCATATCGGCTACTTCCTCGATTCGACCCGCGAAGGCCTCGACATCGTCGATGACGTCGGCCGCCCCGAGATCGGTATCGTCTACGACATCTACCATTCCGCCGTGATGGACGAACGCACCGAAGACGTGCTGGACGGCCGCCTCGACCGTGTTTTCCACGTCCATGTCGCCGATCATCCCGGCCGCAACGAACCGGGCTCCGGCGGCATCGACCTCGCCCATCGCCTCAACTGGATCTTCGCCAACGGCTATGACGGCGCCGTCGGCCTTGAATACCGGCCAACGAGGGCCGGCGCGGGCGCTGTCAAAGCCGCGATCGCCTCGCTAAACGGCTAGGAGCCGGTGCCTTCTGCGAAAGCCTCAAGCTCCGGGTCGAATTCGACCTCGACGACATTGTTGAAGACAGCGGTCGCCAGCATGATGCCGGCGAAGGCGACGAGATCGACGAGCGCCTTGGTTTCGTAGCGTTCTTTCAGCCTTTCCCAGAGCTCGGCCGGAACGGCGTTTGAATCGGCGACAACAGCCCTGCCGAAGGCATCGAGCAGCGCCTCCGCTTCGGAAAATTCCATAGCATCGGGATCAAACCCCTTGTTGATCAGCGCCCTGCGAAAGAAGGTGATGGCAATCTTCGATTTCTCCGCCTTCGAGATCGCATGCGAGAAGATCCAGATCTCGCGGTCGCTGATGACAGGATCGAGCTCGGCCCGCAGCGTAAACCATTCGGCATAGATGCGATGGGCGACCGGCGAATGGAGGAGCGTCCGCTTCATGTTGGTCATGCGTCCGCGCAGTCTGATTTCTTCATCATGCGCCGCGCGAACCTCAGGCGAAGCGGTGTCGTAATCGATCTGCGGGAGGTGGCTCATCGGCTCCGCTCTTTCTGCTGCTTCAAGGTAAATCCGCTTGGCCGTCGCGGTAGTCCCGCCTAGACTGATCCTATCAAGGCGGAGGCTAGGCATGAGCGGCGACCACCAGCATTCTCACATCGACTGGCGCGAACACGGCGTCAAGGTCATTCCCGGCAATTCGCTCGACCCGAACACCGCGCAGACCCCGGGCATGAACCGCGCGACCGCGATCAACCATGCCCGTGCCGGCGCAGAGAAAATCTGGGCCGGCACGGTGACGATCCATGCCAATGCGAAAACCGGAGCCCACCATCACGGCGATCTCGAAAGCATCATCTACGTCGTCAAGGGCAAGGCCCGCATGCGCTGGGGCGAGCATCTGGAATATACCGCCGAAGCCGGCCCCGGCGACTTCATCTATGTTCCGCCCTATGTGCCGCACCAGGAGATCAATGCCAGCCGCGACGAGACGCTGGAATGCGTGCTCGTTCGCTCAGGCCAGGAACCGGTCGTCGTCAACTTAGATATCGAACCGGTCGAGAAACCGGAAGACGTCGCCTGGATCGATCCCATCCACCGCTGACGCCGCTCAGGCGTGAACGGCGCCGGCGCTGTTCACCGCCGGGTTTTCGATGATCCGGCCGGTATCGGCGGCATAGAGGTGGATCGCATTGTGATCGATCGCGATACCGATCGGATCCCCCGATTTCACGGTCACGGCCTCGGTCAGCGCCACGGCAAAGGGCAGCCCGTCGAAATCGGCATGAACGACGCGGCTTGCGCCGAGCTCTTCGATGAAATCGGCCGTTGCCACCAATGCGCCGGGCGCATCCGGGGCCACCAACCGGGCCGCCTCGGCGCGCATGCCGAGCACGACGCGTTTGCCCTTCAGCGGCGCGGCGCGTTCGCGGGGCAGCGCGATCTTGCGGCTCTGGTCGTAGACGAAGACGCCCTCGTCGTTGATCGTGCCTTCGAGCAGGTTCATCGCCGGCGTGCCGACAAAACCGGCAACGAAGCGCGAAACCGGATGATGATAGACCTCTTCCGGCGTGCCGACCTGCTCCACCCTGCCGCCGTTCATCACCACCAGCCGGTCGGCCAGCGTCATCGCCTCGGTCTGGTCATGGGTCACGAAGATCGAGGTGGCGCCGAGACGGCGGTGAAGGCGGCGGATCTCGGCGCGCATGGCGATGCGCAGCTTGGCGTCGAGGTTCGACAGCGGCTCATCGAAGAGGAACACCTTCGGTTCGCGGATCATCGCGCGCCCCATGGCGACGCGCTGGCGCTGGCCGCCGGAAAGCGCGGCCGGGCGGCGGTCGAGGAAAGGTTCGAGGCTGAGCGCCTTGGCGACCTCGGCGATGCGCCGATTGCGCTCCGCCTTGGCAACGCCCGCAACCTTCAAGGCGTAGCCGATATTCTCGGCGACCGTCATATGCGGATAGAGCGCGTAGTTCTGGAACACCATGGCGCAGCCGCGCTCGCGCGGCTCGAGCTGGTTGACGACGCGGCCGTCGATGGCGATTTCACCGCCGCTGATTTCCTCCAGTCCGGCGATCATGCGCAGCAGCGTGGACTTGCCGCAGCCGGACGGACCGAGGATGACGATGAATTCGCCGGACTGGATCTCCAGATCGGCGCCATGAACGACAGGATGTTTGCCGTAGCTCTTCTTCACATCACGGATTGAGATCGGTGCCACAGGACTGTTCCTTCACTTCTCGGTGGAGATGAGGCCGCGCACGAACCAGCGCTGCATCAGGATGACGAGCAGCAACGGCGGCGACATGATGATAAGTGTACCGGCCATGGCGACGTTCCAGTCAGGCAGGCCGAATTCGGACGGGATAAGGGTCTTCAGCTGCGTCACCGCAATGCCGAAATTCGGATCGGTGGTGACGAGCAGCGGCCAGAGATACTGGTTCCAGGCCCAGACGAACATGATGGTGAACAGCGCGATCATATTCGACCGCGACAACGGCAGCAGTATATCGACGAAAAAACGGACGGCGCCGGCGCCGTCCATCTTTGTTGCCTCGGCGAGCTCATCGGGGACAGTCAGATAGAACTGGCGATAGAGGAAGGTACCGGTGGCGGTAGCCACAAGCGGCGCCACGAGACCGGTATAGGAATTCAACAGCCCCCATTCGAGCTTGATCTGGATGCCGGACACCCAGGCGACGAGCGCGGTAATCCCCGTGACGTCGAGCATTGCCTGGAACGGCTGCAGCGCGTTGGCCGCAATCGAATAGGTCGGCACGATGCGGACTTCGAGCGGCAGCATCAGCGTGATGAAGATGATCCAGAAGATCAGATGCCGGCCGCGGAAGCGGAAGTAGACGATCGAGAAGGCGGCCATGGCGGACAGGATCACCTTGCCGGCGGCGACCGCGGTCGCAAAGATGATGCTGTGAACCAGCTTGTTGCCGAGATCGGCGCGGACCCAAGCAGCTTGTGCATTTTCCCAGAAATGCGAACCCGGAGTGAGCGGCAGCGGCACCCGGTTGACCGTCTCCAGATCGAGCGTCGATGCGATGATGACGATGACGAAAGGCAGAAGTGCGATCACCATGCCGAGCGCCAGAAGCGTATAACAGACGAAATTGAATATCGGCGTGCGTTCGATCATGTCAGCGGCCTCACTTGTAGTGCACGCGCCGCTCGATGAAGCGGAACTGGAAGACAGTGAGAAGGACGACGAGCGCCATGAGGATGATCGACTGGGCGGCGGCGCCCGAATAATCGAGCCCTCTGAAGCCGTCGAAATAGATCTTGTAGACCATCAGTTCCGTCGCTCGGGCCGGACCGCCCTGCGTCATGACGTCGACGATGCCGAAGGAATCCTGGAAGCTTTCGGTGATGTTGATCACGAGCAGGAAAAATAAGGTCGGCGTCAGCAGCGGCAGCTGGAGGTCCCACATGCGGCGCAGCGGCCCGGAGCCGTCCATGGCGGCCGCTTCGATCAGCGAACGCGGGATGCCCTGAAGCGCTGAAAGGAAGAAGATGAAATTATAGCCGATATATTTCCACGAAAAAGCGATGATGACGGCGATCATCGCGTCCTTGCCGTCGAGCGCCGGGTTCCAGAGGCCGGGCCAGACGTGATTGATAACGGAGAGAAGGCCGGCCTCCGGCGCCAGGATGAAGCGGAAGGCGAGACCGAGAGCGGGAGCAGCGATCGCATAGGGCCAGATAAAGACCGACCGATAGATTTTATGGCCGCGCAGTTCACGATCCGTCAAAAGCGCCAGGACGAGCGCAAACCCCATGGCAATGATCGTCGAGCTAAAGGCGAAAACCATGCTGCGGCTGATCGAATCCCAATAGATCGGGTCGCTGAGCAATTGCTTGAAATTGTCAAAGCCGACCCAGGCATTGCCGCCGCCCCATGGCTGCTCGAGCGTGAACGCCCAATAAAGCGCCTGCGCGCTCGGCCAATAGAAGAAGACGAAGATCAGCAGCAGCATCGGAAACGCGAAGAGCAATCCGATCGTCGTCGAGGAGAAAGTGACGCGCTTTTCCATGGGTGATCGTTTTCGACCTGGTCTGGTTTAAGCACGGGCGGCGAGTTCGCCTCCGCAGCCCCGGTATGAATGTACAAGGATGCCCCCGGTCCGCAAGGCAGGCCGGGCGCGGCGCATATCGGACGATCAGGGAAGCTGAACGTTCTTGTAGGTCTGCTGGAAGCGGCGCAGCAGCTGGTTGCCGCGATCGGCAGCGCCGTCGAGCGAAGCCTGGACGTCGGCATTGTTGACGAAGATTGCCTGCAGGCCGTTGGCGATCTCGGTGCGGACCTGCAGCAGGCCGCCGAGGCGAATGCCGTGCGGAGCCGTATCGTCAGCCGGCGATGCGGTCAGGCTCTGGATGGCGAGCTCGCGGCCGGCATAGGGCGCCTTCTCGTAGAAGCCCTGCTTCTTCAGATATTCGAAGCCGGAGTTACGAACCGGGATATAGCCGGTGACGGTCGACCAGGTCAGCGCTTCTTCCGGCTTGGCGATGAAGTTGAAGAAGGCAGCGGCAGCCTTGTATTCGGCATCGGTATGCCCCTTCAAGACCCAGAGCGAAGCGCCGCCGACGAAGGAACTGTGACGGGTTGCATTGCCATAGGTCGGGAGCATTGCCACGCCCCAGTTCATGCCCTGCTTGGCGGTACGGCCGATATTGCCATGGTCACCGACGGAGGTCAGGATGACCTGGCAGTCGCCGGCAGCAAAGGCTTCGACGAAGGTCTGGCCGACGGCCTTGTTCTTGATGATGGCGAGCTTGTTGTCGTACCAGGACTTGAGGTCCTTGATGTAGCTGACGAGAAGCGGGTTCTTGTTGAACACCAGCTCGGCGTCGAGGCCTTCGAAACCGTTCTTCTTCGTCGCGATCGCTTCGCCGTTGACGGCTTCGAACTGCTCGATGTACTGCCAGACTTCGTTGTTGGAGATATCGAAGCCGAGCGGGCAGGCGTAGCCGGCCTCCTTCAGGGCCTTGAAATCTTCACCGGCTTCCTGCCAGGTGGCTGGAGCATGGTCCTTGCCGATCTTAGCGAAGGCGTCCTTGTTCCAATAGAGCAGAGCGGTCGACGAGTTGAAGGGGAAGGAGTACATCTCGCCCTTCGACGTCGCATAGTAGTTTGCGATACCGGAGAAGTAGTCTTTCCAGTCGACCGTATAGCCCATGTCGGTCATCAGCTGGTTTGCCGGGTAGAAGGCGCCGGAAAGCATGATGTCGAGCGTGCCGGCGTCGGACACCTGGGCAATGGTCGGCTGCTTGCCGGCGCGGTAGGCGGCAATCGTGTTCTGCAGGGAAGCGTCATAGCTGCCTTGGCTGGTGCAGACGACTTCATAATCGGCCTGCGACTGGTTGAAGCGATCGCACTGTTCCTGGACACGCTTTGCGATGTCACCGGAATTGCCGAACCAGAAGTCAATCTTGGTCTTTTCGGCGGCGGCAGCGGGCCCAGCAAGAAACGCTGCGGCGAGAAGGGCGCCAACGGCGCCGAGAAGCTTGGCTTGCATGAGAACCTCCAACGTAGAAAGGGGCGCGCTTTAAGCGCACGCCCATTTAGCTGGTTCAAATTGCCGCTGCCAATGAATATTACATGACATGAAATATTCGAATTCTAGTTGTCACAAAAATGACATGCAATCGTTATTCGAAACACCAGGAGAAGTATTTTGAGAATATTTGATCCATCCTTAAATATATTGTCAGATGTACGCACATATATTCGAATAACCGTCATTTTTAAGAGTCTGCAATATTTTACTTATATTGCTGCAAGGCATCCCTGTTCGCGCGGCCGAAGACAACGAAACTTGCGAAAAACATTCGCGTTTTTATCGTTGCGCTGCTGTGCAACGCCCGGTTTCAGCCCGAAAATCACAGAGAATCCTTCAAAATTGCAGCAAAGCGCGGATCGAATGCACGGCTGATCGGGCCGGCGGCCGCGCCGAGCGCCACCGACCAGGGATCGGCCATGCCGGGCTGCAGCCGTGGCAGCATCCGGCCGCGCCTCTCGGCGATCGAAGGCAGCAGCGGGCCGATCGCTGCAATCAGCCTGTTCACCAGCGCTTCCGGTGCGCTGCCGCAGAGGATCACCGTCTGCGGATCGAAGACAGTCTCGATGAGATGGATGCTCCAGCGCAGGTCCGCCGCCGCCGCCTCGATCCAGGCCTCGAAGCTTGGATCCCCGCTGGAGGCAAGCTCGTTGATGCGCGCATGGAGATCGGGATCGGCCGGATCGGCCGGTAGGTGCTGGTAGAGCGAGGCGAGCGAGGCGCGATGTTCGAGCGGCGTCGTTTTGCCGTCGGCAAACAGCAGCGCCATGCCGATCTCGCCGGCATTGCCGTTGGCGCCGCGATAGAGCTCGCCATTCAGGATCAGGCCGGCGCCGATGCCGTAGCCGACGAACAGACAGACGGCATGGTCGATGCCGTGGGCGGCTCCCACCATGCGCTCGGCGGTCGCAGCCGCTGCCGCATCGTTCTGAAGACTGACATCGAGGCCGGTGCCGTCGCTCAGCGTTTCCAGGAGCGGAAACTTCTGCCAAGCCTCCATCATCCAGGGATCGTCGCCGCTGCCTTCCATGCCGAACGGGCCAGGCATTGCGGCGCCGAGGCCGACCAGCCGTTTTTCCGACTGCTGGACGATAACGGCAAGCCTGGAACGCACACCGGCGACGAGATCGAGAATGACCTTCGTTCCCGTCGCCGGACCTCCGGGCGGCAGTCCGGCTTCTGCGCGTACGAGAACGCTGCCGACGAGATCGACGGCGACCGCCCGCGTCACGTGCCGGTCGATCTGCAGGCCGATCGCGAAAGCGCCTTCGGGCACCAGGCCGTAGGGCGTCGAGGGCTGGCCCCTGCCCTTGCGCACAGCCTCCTGCGAACCGACGAGACCATCGCGCTCGAGCTCCTCGATGATATTCGACACCGTCTGCTTGGTCAGCCGCGTCGCCCGCGCCAGATCGGCGCGTGAGAGCGCACCATTGATCCTCAACGCATCGATCATCACGCGCCTGTTATGCGCGCTGGTGCCTTCGTGATTGGTGCCGCTCTTGGCTCGGATCGGCCTGATGTCGCTCATGTGTCAATTGCCTCTTGACTCCAGTAGAATGTTGGCAAAGTAATAAGTCAAGACATTTGACTTAATAGGGACCGGAGAGTCCCAGGGAACGCAGGAGGCCGCGAAGGGCATCCAAAGACGCTCCGAGATGATGACCCGGCACGCTTTTTCACGCGTGCCTTCTCGAAAATCGATGGCGGCGAAACCGCCCTCGGTCATGCGTAAATTTCAAAAACTGGAGGCTGCAATGCTGAAATCTCTCAATAAGACGCTTCTGGGTGCGGCCTTGATCGGCGCATCCTTTGCTCCGCATGCTTTCGCCGAAACGGCGCTGAATGCACTTTTCATGGCGCAGGCCGCTTACAGCGAGGCCGACGTGCGCGCCATGACCGATGCCTTCGTCAAGGCGAACCCGGATATCAAGGTCAATCTCGAATTCGTCCCCTATGAAGGCCTGCACGATAAGACGGTGCTGGCCCAGGGTTCCGGCGGCGGCTACGACGTCGTCCTCTTCGACGTCATCTGGCCGGCCGAATACGCCACCAACAAGGTGCTGGTCGACGTCTCCTCCCGCATCACCGACGAGATGAAGAAAGGCGTGCTGCCGGGCGCCTGGACCACCGTGCAGTATGACGGCAAATATTACGGCATGCCGTGGATCCTCGATACGAAATATCTGTTCTACAACAAGGAGATCCTGGAGAAGGCCGGCATCAAGGCGCCACCGAAGACCTGGGACGAACTGGCCGAACAGGCAAAGACCATCAAGGACAAGGGTCTGCTCGCCACGCCGATCGCCTGGAGCTGGTCGCAGGCCGAAGCCGCCATCTGCGACTACACCACGCTCGTCAGCGCCTATGGCGGCGATTTCCTGAAGGACGGCAAGCCGGCCTTCCAGACCGGGGGCGGTCTCGATGCGCTGAAATACATGGTTACGAGCTATACGTCAGGCCTGACCAATCCGAACTCCAAGGAATTCCTAGAAGAGGACGTCCGCAAGGTTTTCCAGAACGGCGATGCCGCCTTCGCGCTGAACTGGACCTACATGTACAACATGGCCAACGACCCGAAGGACAGCAAGGTCGCTGGTAAGGTCGGCGTCGTGCCGGCGCCAGGCGTTGCCGGCAAAAGCGAAGCTTCGGCCGTCAACGGCTCGATGGGCCTCGGCATCACCTCCGCCAGCCAGCATCCCGATGAGGCCTGGAAGTACATTACCTTCATGACCTCGCAGGCCACGCAGAATGCCTATGCCAAGCTCAGCCTGCCGATCTGGGCATCCTCCTATGAGGACCCTGCCGTCACCAAGGGGCAGGAAGAGCTGATAGCCGCCGCCAAGATCGGCCTCGCCGCCATGTATCCGCGCCCGACGACGCCGAAATATCAGGAGCTGTCGACCGCGCTGCAGCAGGCGATCCAGGAATCGCTGCTCGGCCAGTCCACCCCCGAGGACGCGCTGAAATCGGCCGCCGAAAACAGCGGTCTCTGAGCCCGGCATGAACATCCGGGCGGCGCCTGCCGCCGCCCGGCCTCCATAACCTATGAATGAAAAGGGTCGCCTCGATGTCGGGCACTCGGCTGACAACCCGCGCGTGGCTTCTGATGCTGCCGCTTCTCGTGGTGATGATCTCGGTGATCGGCTGGCCTCTGGTCGATACCGTCGGCCTCTCCTTCACCGATGCCAAGCTTGTAGGCACCGAAGGACGCTTCGTCGGCCTCGACAATTACGTGAAGATGCTCTCCGGCTCGAATTTCCAGCGTACGCTCATCACCACCGCATGGTTCGCGATCATCTCCGTCGCCGCCGAAATGGTGATCGGCGTTCTTGCCGCCCTGCTGCTGAACCAGCGATTCCGTGGCCGCACTGCGCTGCGCGCCCTGATGATCCTGCCCTGGGCGCTGCCGACCGTCGTCAACGCAACCCTCTGGCGGCTGATTTACAACCCCGAATACGGCGCGTTGAATGCCGCGCTGACGCAGCTCGGTCTGCTCGACGCCTACCGCTCCTGGCTCGGCGAACCGGGCACGGCGCTCGCCGCCCTCATCGTCGCCGACTGCTGGAAGAATTTTCCGCTGGTGGCACTGATCGCGCTTGCCGCACTCCAGGCCGTTCCGCGCGACATCACCGCCGCCTCGCTCGTCGACGGCGCCGGCCCCTTCGCGCGTTTCCGCTTCGTCATCCTGCCCTATCTCGCCGGCCCGCTGATGGTGGCGCTGGTGCTGCGCACGATCGAAGCCTTCAAGGTGTTCGACATCATCTGGGTCATGACCCGCGGCGGCCCGGCCAATAGCACACGCACGCTCTCAATCCTTGTCTATCAGGAAGCCTTCTCCTTCCAGCGCGCGGGCTCGGGCGCTTCGCTCGCCCTGATCGTCACGCTGCTGGTAACGCTGCTTGCCGCAGGATACGCGGCGCTCGTGCGTAAGACCGCCGGGAGCGCCGCCTGATGGAACGCCGGAGCCCGCTCTTCTCAGCATTCATTCACCTCTGCGCCCTGCTGCTTGCCGCTGTCATCCTGGCTCCGATCCTGTGGCTTTTCATCATGAGCATCGCGCCGGCTGCCGATCTCGCCGCGAAGCCGCTGCGCTGGTGGCCGCAGGCGGTGGATTTTTCGCGATACCAGGTGCTGCTGTCGACACTCGAAAACAGCGCCGGCGCCGCCTTCACCTCGTCGCTGCGCAACAGCATCGAGGTGGCGGGCACGGCGACGATCGCCGCCATCGCGCTTGCCATTCCCGCCGGCTGGGCCGTGTCGCGCACACCTTCCGTCGGCTGGTCGCTGTCGATGGTGATCGCAACTTATATGCTGCCGCCAGTGGCGCTCGCCGTACCGCTCTATATGGGCCTCTCCCATCTCGGCATGCTGAACAACGTCTTCGGCCTCGCCCTCGTCTATTTGACGATCCTGGCGCCCTTCACCACCTGGCTGATGAAATCCGGCTTCGATTCCATCCCGCGCGAGATCGAATCTGCCGCGATGATCGACGGCGCCGGCCTGTTCCAGACGCTCCGGATCATCACATTGCCGCTCGCCGCCCCGGTGGTGGCGACCTCGAGCCTCTTTGCATTCCTGCTTGCCTGGGATGAATTCTTCTATGCGCTGCTCTTCACCTCGGACCAGCGCGCCAAAACGCTGACCGTCGCTATCGCAGATCTCGCCGGCGGCCGCGTCTCCGATTACGGACTGATCGCCACGGCAGGCGTGCTCGCCGCCCTGCCCCCGGTGTTGATCGGTCTCGTCATGCAACGCGCCCTGATTTCCGGGCTTACCAGCGGCGGCGTCAAGGGATGAACATGACAACAGAAAGAAACCGGCCTGCCGGGCTTGCTGCGATCGATCGCGAAATGGCCCGCCAGCACGCCGATGCAATCGCCTCCTATGAAACGGCCGGACCGATGGCGGCAAGAGCCGCCGCCTCGCTGAAAAAGACCGGCCGCCTGCTCCTGATCGGCATGGGCGGCTCGCATGCGGTAAACCGCGCCGTCGAACCACTCTACCGTGGTCTTGGCATCGATGCCGTCGCGCTGCCGCTTTCCGAGCAGCTCGGCCAGCCGCTGCCGATCGGCGGCAGGACGATCTTCGTTACCTCGCAATCGGGCGAAAGCGCCGAGGTCATGCGCTGGTTCAACGAGACCGGCGGGACGCCGGAAACTTTCGGCCTGACGCTTGAAGGCAGTTCCTTCCTGGCCAGGACCGCCCCCTCGCTGATCGGCAGCGGCGGCACCGAGCTCGCCTTTGCAGCCACCCGCAGCCTGACGGTGACCTTTGCTTTGCATCTGGCAATCCTCGCCGCCCTTGGCGAAGATCCGGCCCCGGCGCTTGCCGTCCTCAGGTCGCCGGAAGAGCATGACGTCGCAGCCGCGCTTGCAGCACTCGAAAACGTCGCGACCGTCGTCACGTCAGGCCGCCGCCTGCAAGGTGTCGCCGAAGCGCTGGCGCTCGGATTGACGGAGCTTTCGCGCCGCCCCTGCTTTTCCCTCGAAGGCGGGCAGCTCCGCCATGGCCCGATGGAAATGCTGGGGCCGGAGATTGGCGTCGTGCTGTTCCGCGGTCTGGACGAGACGGCCGGCCTGGTAACGGCAATGGCGATGTCTGCTGTCGAGACCGGCGCTCCCGTCATCATCTTTGACTCATCGAGCGAAGCTTCAGTGGCCGGCGCGGTGACAATCCGCTTCGCCCCGACAACCGGCCTTGCCGCGATCTTCGCCATGCTGCCGGTCGCCCAGCGGCTGATGATCGCCTTTGCCGACGCCCGCGTCGAGAATGCCGGAACGCCGGTTCGATCCACCAAGATTACCCGGAGCGAATGAATGCGGCCGCTTGCAGTCATCGGCAACGTCAATGTCGACCTGATCCTCGGACCGGCCGCCCCCTGGCCCAAGGCCGGCACGGAAATCATTGTCGATCATGACGAGTTGCGCGTCGGTGGATCAGCCGGCAACAGTGCGCTCGCCTGGCAGGCGCTCGGAGTCGAATTCGAGATCGCTGCCAATATCGGCAGCGACCAGTTCGGTCGCTGGCTGGCCGAAGCCTTCGGCCACCGTTCCGATAAGTGGCCGATGCGTCCTGAACAAACGACCCTCTCCGTCGGCATCACCCACCCCGACGGCGAACGCACCTTCTTCACGACGCGTGGCCACCTGCCGCGCTTCAGCCTGGGCGATGTCTTCGCCGTTATCGACGGCAAAAGTCTGCGCGGCGGCTACGCGCTTCTCTGCGGCGGCTTTCTCACCGACGATCTGACCAGCCAATATGACGCCTTCTTCGACTGGGCCGAGAGCCATGACATCGCCGTCGCCCTCGACACCGGCTGGCCGCTCGACGGCTGGACCGAGCAGAATTGCGCTGCGACACGGGCCTGGCTTTCTCGCAGCCGCATCGCGCTGCTCAACGAGGTCGAAACGACGACGCTTGCCGGCATCGCCGATCCGATCGAAGCCGCCCGGCACATCAGCTCGCATATGCCGCAAGGTGCGATCGTCGTCGTCAAACGCGGCCCCGATGGCGCCATCGCGATCGGACCTGACGGCCAGCTGGTGTCGGTGGCCGCGCCCGTTGTCGCGGTCGTCGACACGATCGGCGCCGGCGATGTCTTCAATGCCGCCTTCCTCGCAGCGCTGGCAAAGGATGAACCTTTGACGTCTTGCCTGAGAGCGGGAACCGAGGTCGCCTCGCGCGCCATCTCCACCCTCCCCCGCAGCTACGGCGACCCGGCCTCTCCTCAGGAGCCACAATCATGAGCGCGCTCGAAATCGAAAATATCCGCAAGACCTATGGCGACGTCGAGACGCTGAAAGGCATCGATATCTCTTTGGAAAGCGGCGAATTCCTCGTCCTGCTCGGTTCTTCCGGCTGCGGCAAGTCAACGCTCTTGAACATCATCGCCGGCCTTGCCGAGGCGACGAGCGGTGATGTCAGGATCGGCGGCCGCTCGGTGCTCCGCGTACATCCAAAGGACCGCGACATCGCAATGGTCTTTCAATCCTATGCGCTGTATCCCAATCTGACCGTGCACCGGAACATCGGCTTCGGGCTGGAAATGCGCAAAGTTCCGGCGCCGGAGCGCGACAGGGCCGTGCGCGATGCGGCAAAGCTCCTGCAGATTGAAAATCTGCTCGATCGCAAGCCGAGCCAGCTCTCGGGCGGCCAGCGGCAGCGCGTTGCGATCGGCCGTGCGCTGGTGCGCAAGCCGGAGGTGTTTCTCTTCGACGAGCCGCTTTCCAATCTCGACGCCAAGCTGCGCATGGAAATGCGCACCGAGATCAAGCGGCTGCACCAGATGCTGAAGACCACGGTCGTCTATGTCACCCATGACCAGATCGAGGCGATGACGCTTGCCAGCCGCATCGCCGTCATGCGCGACGGCCGCATCGAGCAACTGGGCACGCCGGAAGAGATCTACAACAGTCCGGCGACGCTCTATGTCGCCACCTTCGTCGGCGCGCCGCCGATGAACCTGCTGACGGCAACCGTCCGGGATGATCGACTGGTGCTCTCTGGTTCCAATGCCAGCCTGCCTCTGCCCGTCCGTTTCGGCAAGGCGGCGGCCGATGGCCGCGACCTCATTCTCGGCATCCGCCCGGAGTCCCTTCGAACGGCCGGATCCGGGGCTTCGCTCGAGGCAACTTCAGAGGTTGCGGAGTTGACCGGCCCGGAGCTCGTCGTCACCGCCTTGGCCGGAAACCAGCGGTTGATGGCCTGCCTGCCGCCGCGCACGCCGGTCCGTGAGGGTGACAAACTCACCCTCTTCTTCGACGAGGAGGCGATGCACCTCTTCGATCCGCAAACCGGTCTCAGTTGCCGGAGCAAGCGATAGAACGGACGGCGCTGCTTGTTCAGTTCGCCACATCAGCGGGTTTGCGCTTGTAGACGTGGATATAGTCGACGAGCAGGATGGACGGGTTCGGCGTTTCGTCGATCGGCCAACCCGAGCCGAGCGCCAGATTCACCAGCGGATAGAAAGGCATGTGGAACTCCGTCGGTGTATCGAAGCTCCACAGGTACTGGCGATCCAGGTAGAAGGTTGTCTTGTCGGCCTGGATATCGACGCCGTAGGTATGATATTCGCTGTTTAAAATACCATCCTGGACGGTCTTCCAATTGCCGCCGTTGGAATTCTGGCCGCCATGAGCCTGGCGCCAGATATGAAAGCCCATGCTGAACTCGTAGGGCGCGCGTCCATAATATTCCAGGACATCGATCTCGGCGGTGTATTTCGAGCGGTCGAGCCCGATGAGCCAGAAGGCCGGCCACACACCCTTGCCCGGCGGCAGCTTCATCCGTGCTTCGAAATAACCGAACTGCTGCGAGAAGCCCTCACCCTTCGGGTTGACTGCCGAGAGCAGGCCCGAGCGCCAGGTTCCATCCTCTCCCTTGCGCGCTTCGATCTTCAGGATTCCCTGATCGGTCGTAAACGGAAAATCGGGCGCCGGATCCGTAAAGCGGGCATCGCCGAAATCGCCGTCCCAGGGCGTATGAGCGATCCAGCGGGAACTTCTCTCTCCCCACGCCGAGACGTCGAGGCTGTCAAAATTCTCCTCGAACGTCAGTTGATAGGCATTCATGTTGATCGGTTCCTGGGCGACGCTAGGCTGGCTGGGCAACGCCCCCAGACCGAGAACAACGAGCAGACCCAAGCTCTTAGAAGAAATGCCGTAACGCATTGCGCTCCTCCGAAACCGCCAAAACAATCGCTGGACTGCACCGGTCTTTTTCATGAAATGACAACTCTGTTTCGTAGCGGCACGAGCCTGTTAACGACGATTGTTTCAATGCCGTCGGGTCTTCCCAGAATCTGCCATAGGAACAGCGCGAAGACCCAGAAGATTGTCGCTGCCGCCGCGCCGCCAAGCGCCAGGCTGACGATCAGACTGAAGCCGGCTGGCATGGCGGCGAGCTTCGGCTCTATCCAGAGCAGGAAAGCGATCATCGGCAGGCCCGCCGCCAGTGGCCTGCAAAAGGAACTCAGCTGTGCGGCAAAACTCGCCCCGATCAACCGCCGTGTGATGACCAGCGATGCAGCATAGGCGACGAGCACTGCCACAACACGCGCGCCGAGCGCCCCCGCCACCTGGAAATAGGCGATTCCGAGAATCGTGACGGGGACTCTGACCAGGAACTCGGCAAACATCCGCAAGGCGAGGGAACGGGTTTTGTCCATTACCATCGCCAATGCCGGCACTATGTTCGTCGGAAGACCGAGTAGGCTGACCAGGCACAGCCATTGCAGGATCGGCACGGCAGATGCCCATTTCTCGCCGACGAGGACGCGCACGGTCGGCTCGGCGAGCATGGCGAGCGCGATCAGAACGGGGGCCGCAACGAAGGTGATCGCGTTTGTCGCCTTCAGGTAGGCAGCGATCAGATTGCGGCGGTCTTCGACGGTGGAGAATCCGGCCATCAGCGGGCGCAGCAACGGCCCGACGAAGGTTTGATACGGAATTCCGGCAATGTTGTCGGCGACGCTGAAGGCTCCGAATGTCGACAGGCCGGTAAAACGCGGCAAGAGCAGCCGGTCCAGCTGCCAGTTGATCGAATTCAGCACCTGCGACACGGTGTTCCAGCTGATCATGTCTTGAAAATGCTTCCATTCCGACAGACTGAATGCCGGCCGCATCGGGGCAAAGACATAAGAAGTGATCATCGCCGCGGTCGGGCCTGAGACCGCGCCGACCGCGAGCCCCCAATAGCTGCCCGTCGCCACCGCCACGCCGATACCGAACAGCAATGTCGATCCCTTGGTAATCAGATCGAGCACGAATTCGCGCTTGAAATCGAACCGCTGCATGAAGAGCACCATCCGCGGGCTGACCATGCTGCGCATGGCAGGCGCGATCGAGAGAACGGCGACAAGGGCAAAAAGCCGGGGATCGCCGTAGATCAGGGCCATCGGCCAGGAGAGGACGATCATCAGCAGGCTGATAGCCGCCCCTCGAAGCAGGCTGAGAGTGAAAGCCGTGGCAAACATCTCTTTGGAAGGCGACGGCTGTCGCAGCAGAGCCTGCGTCAATGGCAGATCCAGAATCGTTTCGACGATGACGAGAACCGAGGTTGCAATGGCGACCAGACCGAAGTCCGCGGGACTCAAAAGCCTCGCCAGGATAAGCAGGCTCACAAAATCGAGCAGCCGCGCGAGGAACTTTCCGCTGATCGTCCAGATGCTTGCCGTCGCCGTCCTCTGAGATACGCTTGACATGATCTGCTATCTATTCCTCGTTGGCGGATTGAGACGGATTCAGTGCGACCGCAAGATGACGCAGCTCCGGCCCCTGTTCTCAGCCCGGCCGTCTTCTCAGGCCCTCTGCGGATCGGTCGCCTCGGGCGGAAAGCTGTTGCTCAATGAGATCGGCCAGACGATCGCGGAACACGGCGGAGGAGAATTTCAGCGAGTGCGCGCGGATCGCTTGCGGATCGATATCGTCCTCGATTTCTTCGAATGCTGCCATCGTCTCCAGCAGCGCTTCCGTCGTCTGTTCGGCAAAGCGGAAGCCGACCTGCGGCGACGAAACGGTTTCCCTGGCGCCGCCGGCGTCGAAGGCGAGAACCGGACGGCCCGATGCCATGGCTTCCACTGGCAGGATGCCGAAATCCTCGGTGCCCGGAAACAGCAACGCGCGGCATCGCGACAGGTGGTCGCGCAGCACGTTGAAAGGCTGATGACCAAGGAACTGAACGGTCGGTCCGGCGATCGACTTCAGATAGGACAGCTGTTCTCCCTCGCCGATCACGACGAGCTTCCGGCCGGCCTCGGTGCAGGCGCGGACCGCAATATCAGGCCGCTTGTAGGTCGTCAGCTGCCCGGCATAGAGATAAAATTCGCCTTTACCCTTCCCCACCGCAAAGTCATCGGTCGCAACGGGCGGGTGGATGACGACGGATTCCCGGTCATAGAAGCGCCGGATGCGGCTTGCGACATAGTCGGAATTGGCGATGAAGGTATCGACGCGCGAAGCTGTCGTCACATCCCAGGCGCGCAGCATCGGCGCGGTGATCGACATCAAGGCACGACCTACCCAAGGCAGGCCATGACGGTAAACGTGGAATTGATCCCAGATGTAGCGCATCGGCGAATGGCAGTAGCAGACATGCAGCGCGTCGGCGCGCGTGATAATGCCTTTGGCCGGCCCGGATTCGCTCGACAGCACGAGATCGTAATCCTGCAGATCGAACTGCTCGAGCGCGAAGGGCATCAGCGGCAGCATCTTGGTGTAATGCCGCTGCGCGCCGGGTATCTTCTGCAGAAAGGAAGTGCGGATATTCCGCGTCTTTAGAAAGTCGCTGATGCGGTCCCGGTTGCAGACGAGGGTGAAGATGTCAGCCTGCGGAAACATGCGGCACAATTCTTCGACGACCTTCTCGCCGCCGCGCATCGAGACGAGCCAGTAATGGACGATAGCGACGCGCAGTTGCCCGGTCTCCTTGACGCTTCCTGCCTCGGCCAGGCGTCTCTTCGACATCACCGGCGCATCGCCGAGAAATGCCCTTGCGTCGGAAAGAGAGGTTGTTGCTTTGAAGGTCAAAGGAACGCTCCTTGTGTTGCCACACCGTCTGTCAGCTCGGGAACCGCATTCGTCGAAAGCAGCCTGCAATATTCGGCAAGGAGCGCGTCGCGCCATTGCTCATGCGTCGAGGCGAGATCCGGAGACATCAGGAAAGCCCTCTCGCTCATGGCGCGGATTTCATGCCTCGGCATTTGGCTAAAACGCATCAAGGCATCGGCAAAGACGATCTCATCACCCGTGTCGCAGGCGAATGCCATACCGGCCTGCTCCATTTCTTCGGCAAGGAATGCGTTGCGCGACATGATCACGGGGAGGCCGCTCCTCGCCGCTTCGATCGCCACGAGGCCGAACGGTTCGGGATAACGCGAGGGCATCAACAAGGCCCGCGCTTTGCGGATCGTGGTGCCGATCTCCGCATGCGATTGCCAGCCGACGGTCCTGACGTGATCGCCGGAAGCCTCAACCAAACCCCTCAGCGGCCCGTCACCGATCACGCAGAGCCTGGCACCCGCTCTTCGCGTCGCGGCCACGGCGTCCTCCACACCCTTTTCCTCATCGAGCCGTCCGATGAAGACGAACTCGTCGTTCGCCTCCGCCTCGATGCGCTGTTTCGACAGGGGAGCGACGGGATTGCGGATCGTCGTCAGCCGGTCGGGCCGATAGCCGGCGCCGACGAGAAAGCTCGCCATTTTCTCATGCAGCAGGATGATCCGGCCGAAATCGGCCTGCGCCTTCAAAAGCCTGAGGATATTCGAGCCGCGGGCGACCCGCCACAATTTGTGCGAATAACTTCGCTTGTCGCACGCCGTCGCAATGCAGCCCGCACCGAGCGGACGCCGAAGGCAGATCTCTTGCGCTTGGTAATCGAAGAAGGCGCCATTGGGGCAGGCGGTGAAGAAGTCATGGGCGTGAACCAAACACCGTCCCGCGACCGGAGCCAGTGCTCGGAAAAGCGCCGGTGACAGTATCTGATGCCAGCCATGTACGTGATAGACGGTTTTTGCCGTATCTTCTGCGGCAATCCAGTTGGCAACCATTCGGGTTGCCGCCCCATTATGAATGCCGGTCACGAAAGCCTTCGCGCGGTCGGCGCTCAGCAGATCGCGGCTGTTCAAGCCAACCATGGAGACACCAAGCGCAGCAAGCTCCGCGTTGGCCGCGTCATCCCCACAAATATAAGTGACGGGGATATCCAGGCCTCGAAAAAGTTTGGCTGACAGGACCGCCAACCCTGTTGCCCCGCCCCTGGCCACCGAGTAGTCGTCGATGACGACCACGCGATCGATGCTTGGTGTGCCGCCGCCGGGAAAGCGGCTGGCATTTGCGGCGAATCCGTGGACATCGGAAAGCGACGGGTGCATCACTTCACCGAAAACGCGCCATTTACACAGGCCTCAAGCGCCTTGCGATTGAGAATTCTGATCTTGCCCTGCCCTCCGTCGATGATCTTGCATTCGCGCAGGCGCCGCAGGCACTGATTGACCTTCTCGCGGGACGCCGGCAGCGTTGCAGCCAGATCATTTTGCGAGATAATCACTTCGTCGCCGCTGTTTGCGGCATCTTTTCCGTAAACAGCCGAGAGCCGCAGCAGCGTGCTCGCCAATCTTGCCTGCAGCGTCGACGCCGCATTGGCGATGATCCTATCTTCAAGCTCCGAGATACGCGCCAAGGCCCTGGAGAAAACTTTTTCGCGGAAGTAAGGATCGCTGGCATACATGTCGCGCAGCAGCCGGCCTTCGAAGAAATGCAGCTCGCAATTGGAACCGGCTCGGTATTCGAGGTTCAACGTCTGCCGGCGCAAGACTTCAAGCTCGCCGATCAGACCTGTTTTCGGAATGATTTCGACGATGAATTCCCTGCCGTCAGGCAGCATCGTGCTTGCACTGACCAATCCCGAATGCACGCGGGCGAACATATCGACAAGGACGCCGGCGCCGGCAATGACCTCGCCACGACGGAAACGCCGTACGCTCGAGCGGCATGAAAGAAATTCATCTTCGATAACGATACCACTGTTGAGACGAATGCCGCCATTGGTCGAAATCGCGGCCTTGCCGATGCCGAGTCTGCGATCTGATGCATGCGTGATCCCGTCCATGCACTCCACTCCAGTACGAGAATGACTCAATAAATGCTGCACTGCACCAATTATCTTGGATTAGTACGTTAGTCAAATAACATCAGCAAAGCGTGACAAAATTTCAAGTCTATATCAAATTAAAGTCTCAATCCCTCAAAAATTTGCGGCGCAAAGGTCAAAAATTCATCGTTCTAACTAGTATACATGCACACAAAGAGACTATTTTGATCAAAAACAATCAACGCGTTAAAAGCAACATCAGAACTACGATATCGAATATTAGAGAATATTCATCTTAGTAGAGATTACAGAACCACTTAAAAGAATTGATGACACAGCTAAGCGATCGGAAATCTCTTATTCATGGTGGTAGCATAAAGAATTAATTAAGAATTATGACCTTGGTAACAGACAATCAGGGTGCGGCGCAGCAAGCTTTGAATGGTTCTTGACGGCAATTTTTTGGAGGCCGCGATGACATGGGAAGCACACAGTTTTGAGACCTGGTCGCGCGTCGAACGGACGGCAAAGGGCGGCGAGTTACGGGAGTCCCAGCCTCGTTCAGTGGGCAGGTCGGCGAAGCGAGCTATCGACCTTGTTGTCGCGATCACCGCGCTGGTCTTGCTCTCCCCGCTTCTGCTGATCGTGGCATTGATCGTGAAGCTGTCCGACCGCGGCCCCGTCTTGTATTCCCATACACGCATTGGCTTTGGCGGCGCGCCCTTCGGATGCATGAAGTTCCGGACGATGAAGACCGATGCGAGCGCTCAGCTTGCCGAACTGCTGCAGAACAACCCGGCGGCCCGCAGCGAATGGGAAGCAACGCGCAAGCTGAAGAACGATCCGAGGATTACCGCAGTCGGCGATATCCTCAGGCGCTCGAGCATCGACGAGCTTCCCCAGCTGATCAATATCGTGCGCGGCGAAATGAGCCTCGTCGGACCCCGCCCGGTCACAGCCGAGGAATTGCCGCGCTACGGTGAACATATGTGGGCCTATATGGCAGTCCGTCCGGGACTGACCGGTCAATGGCAAACCAGCGGGCGCAACGACGTCAGTTACGACTACAGGGTTTCTCTCGACGTCCACTATCTCAACAATTGGTCGCTCGCTCGAGACTTCGTCATCATCGCCAAGACCATTCCTGCGCTGTTTTCCCAGCGCGGATCGTACTGAGCGTTCAGGGGGCCGCCGACCGTGCCCGAGATGGGGCGATGCGCTTCTCCTCGTCTCCTCCTAGCTGCCATTACCTGGTTATTCCTTGATTTCCCATTCCGGATTAGCACGACATGACCTCCAGCACGATCTTCAGCGGTGTCTCTCCCATATCCCTGCCTGCAGCAGCCACAGGCGGCGGGAATTCGCCGCTGACGCTGCGGGATATGCTCTTCTTTTTGAAAATGCGCTGGCATTGGATCGTCGTGACCACCATCGCTCTCCTGGCGATCGCCGGAATCTACCTGCTGACCGCCGAACCGACTTTCGTCGCCAGCACGCAGCTGGTGATCTTCCCCCAGGTGAGCGGCTCTGAAGCACAGAGAGCGTTCGCGGAAGATGCATTCATCGAAGGACAGCTGGAGATCGCCAGATCGAGCGATGTCGTCGGCGGAACGGTCGCAGCACTTGGTCTTGTTCACGACCCGGAGTTTGTCGATCAGACGCCTTCCCTGCAGGACAGAGCGAAGAATTGGTTGATGGGGCTTTCATCGCAAGCGGATATTCCATCGCAGGATACGGCGGGCAAGGGAGCGAGCGAAGCGCAACCGCGGACAGAGGAGGAACGGCTCCAGGACTGGGCAACCGCCAAACTGCTGAACATGATGGACATCCGACGGATCGGAAACTCGATGATCATCGAGATATCAGCTGCGGCATCCAACCCTCAGAAGGCCGTCGACATCGCCGACACGCTTGCCAGACAGTATATCCAGAAGAATATCGCGATGAAAGCCAACGCCGCCCGCCAATACAGCGACTGGCTGGCGAAATTCATAGCCGAGCAACAGCGAGGGCTGGCGGATACCGCCAGCGCCCTCGCCAGTTTCACGAGCAATCCACGCGACCAGGCCAAGCTTGCGGAGCTACAGAGCGCGACGGATGCCCGCCGAACCCTTTATGAAAGCACCTTGAACCAGCTGACCGAAGCCAGGCAGCGCATCACTTATCCGATCTCCGATGCGACGATCGTCTCGCAGGCCACGCTGCCTCTTTCGAAGGCGAGACCACGCAGTACGCTCATCGCAGCCTTTGCGGCGGTTGTCGGCCTCGGTGCCGGTCTCGCACTCGCGATGATAAGGCACGCCAGCGACCGCCGGCTCGTCCGCCCGCATCAGATCACGGAAACCTGCGGTCTGCCCTTCGTCACAGTGCTGGCGACATCGAAAAGGATTGGGAACGGCGACCCGGCTCGTTTCCCCGCGGGGACGGACAGCAGCAGAGCCGCCTACCCCCCTATTCCTGGCATGGCGGAGCTGAGCGCAACGGTCGTCGGACTTCGGCGCAAGCGCCGGATCGTCATCGGAGTGGTCGCCGTCAATCCAGGCAGCGGAACATCGACCATCGCAAGTGATCTTGCTGTGCTGTCATCGGTATCTGGAGCGAAAACACTTTTGATTGATGCGGCCGCGCATAAATCATCGCTCAGCAACGCGCTCGCGCCTCATAGTTCCAGCGGTCTCGTCGATGTCCTCGACAATGGCGACCTCATTCAGACGGCCGCCTTGCCGCTCACCCCGACGCTGAAGTTCCTGCCGCTCGGCAAGGTGGATACCGTAACACCGGCCATTCGCCTGAGTTCCCGCCGCACGGAATTGAGCTTTGCCGAGCTGAAAAAGCAGTTCGACGCCATATTCGTCGACATTTCCGCCTTCTCCGCGTCACCGGATGCCAACGCCATCGCGCCGGAGCTGGACGGCGTCTTGGTTGTCGCCTCGTACGGACGCACATCGATCGACGACGCCATGCGCGTCATCGACACGATGCGGAACGTCGGCGCGGAGATCCTCGGCGCAATCATCAATCACGCCCCGAAGAGCATGCAGTCATGACCGCCCGTTCGGCAGAAACGTCCAGGCAGGGCGACCGGATCGCACCGACGATTGTTTCCCACGACACGGAAGCAATAGCGCCGCTTCCGAGCCAACCGTTGCGGATTGCCATCGGAATTGCTTCGGCGGGGCGCCCTTCGATCCTGCTGGAAACGATCGAATATCTCGCCGGCTTGCCGGATCAGCCGCAGCGGTTAATCGTCTGCGTGCCGGGGATCGACGACGCCGCCGGGCTCGCCGGCCGCCTCGATGTGGAAGTCATTGTCGGCAGTCGTGGCCTGACCTCCCAGCGCAACACGATCATCCGGGCAGCCGCGGTCGATACGGATGTCTTGATCTTCCTGGACGACGATTTCATTCCCGCGGCAACCTTCCTGTCACGAATGATGGCCGTCTTTGCAACAAAACCTGACGTCGCGATCGCTACCGGCGAAGTCCTGGCGGACGGCGTCCTTGATGGGGGGCTCGACATGTCGAAGGCCCTGCAGGTTCTTCACATTGCCGGCGAAGGGTCCGATCGGGTTACGGATGTCTATAATGCATACGGGTGCAATATGGCGGTTCGCTTGGCCCCCGTCCTCGAACACGCACTGGCGTTTGACGAGCAACTGCCGCTCTATGGCTGGCTTGAGGACGTCGATTTCAGCAGGTCCATTGCCCGCTACGGCAGGTCCGTGCGCGTTGAAGGCGCCCGCGGAGTGCATCTCGGCGTTAGGTCCGGGCGGCAGCCTGGCCGGAGACTCGGCTATTCGCAGGTTGCCAATCCTATCTACCTGATCCGCAAGGGCACGATGTCGAAGACCCGCGCGATAGCGCAGATCGGCCGCAACATCCTGGCGAACGCATTGGGCATAGTGTTCAACGATCGCTTGGTCGACCGATGGGGCCGTCTGAACGGCAATTTGCTGGCGATCGCCGATCTTCTTGCCGCGCGCTCCGCACCGTCCCGCATTCTCGAATTCGGCAATCCGCCGTCCCGCGCAATGGCGTCGCCGCCTATCGCAACGAAACGGAGATAGATCAATGCAGTCCACATTCTTGCCCGATCGCGTCGTCTCCGCACTCGCCTTGCTGGTTTTCTGCTGCATGACCGGCTGGAGCGTCGCCTGCGCGCAAACTTTCACGCTCGTGGCGGAAGACAAGGTCAGACTTCGTGTCGTCGAATGGCGTTCAGCGGATTCCCGCTATGCCAGCTGGGAAGCTCTCGATGGCGTCTATACCATCGACGATACTGGTGATTTGTCGATCCCGATCGCTGGCCATGTACAGGCGTCTGGAAAAACATCCGAAGAACTCGCCGATGCCATCGCCAGCGCGCTCGCCGAAAAGGCGGAACTTCCTGGCAAGCCATACATCGCCGTGGAGGTTGCCGAGCATGCTCCGATCTTTGTGACCGGCACCGTTCAAACTCCGGGACGCTACCCTTTTGAACCGCGGATGACGGTCATGAAGGCCATCAGCATCGCTGGCGGCTTTCTGCGGGAAAGCGAGGACAATACCTATTTCGAGCGCGACCGGATTCAGGCAGCCGGGGCCTTTCGGACCGCCGTCCTCAACCGGCGGGATCTCCTGATGCGGCAGGCGCGGCTGCGGGCGGAAATCGCCGGTGCGCAGAGTTTCGAGATTCCTGCCGAACTCGTGGGAACGCCCGACGTCGACAAGCTGAAGGCACAGGAATTGAACCTGATGCGGCTGCGTCGCGTCGATATCGATAGCCAGATCGAAGCGGCGAATGACCTCGCCCGCCTCTATGGTCAGCAGGTCGAGTCGCTCGAGGCCAAGATCAGTTCGCAAAAGCGGCAGATTGACCTTGCCCAAAAGGAACTGGACAATGTCAACAGCCTAGTGAGCAAGGGGTTGGTCAGCAATTCCCGCCAGGTGTCTGTCGACCGTTGGGTTGCGGATGCCCAAGGTACCCTGATCGATCTCGAAGTTGCGCTGACCACGGCTCGGCAGGGCCTCAGTGAGGCCGACCGTTCCAAGATCAATATCGTCAATAGGCAGAACAGCGAAAACCAGGAGTTGCTGAATCAGGTCAACCTCGCGATCGGCAGAGCGGCGATCGATATCCAGGTGGCGCAGCTTCTTGGCGAGCAGGCCGGCTACGACGCTCAACTTGCTCAGATGAACACGGAGGCGCCGGGTATTGGCAGAGCGCAGAAGAACTACAGGATTGTGCGTCGCAATAGCGATGGAACCTCCAGCAACATCGTTGCCGACGAGCAAACCGCATTGCTGCCGCATGATCTTGTCGAGATCGGTTTGGACACCAATCTTCAGGCGACGACTTCGCCTATACGGCCCCTACCCCAGGCCCAGAGCTCGACACTCCCGTCGTCTGATGTGGCCGGCGATGATCGAGCGGGTCACGGTTGGATATCCCAGACGGGCTCGAATTAGGAGGCGCGATGATGATCAGCGACGACAGCTGGCGGCTATCGCCTCGCATGGGATTTGACGCATGTCGATAGAGCCACTCGGTTTCATCGTTCTCCTGCTTGGCCTCCTCGCCATCGTCAATGGCGCTCGTTTTGCAGTGACGACCCTCTGCCTGTTGACGCTGCTGGGAGCCGCGGCGGCTCTGCAATTGCCGGCGCTCGGCGGCAGCAGTATCCAGCCAAGCCATCTTCTGCTCCTGTTTATCGTCGCCGCCACCTTGTTGCGTCCAGTCCAGACCCAAGCGGCGCTGGCGAGCATCGCTTATCCGGGGCCTGGCTTCTGGTTTGCCGCCTATATCCTGTTTTCCGTCCTGTCGTCTTTCTTCCTGCCGCGCATTTTTGCGGGCGCGACCCTCGTCTACTCCTCTGCGAGAGATGCGACCGGCATGATGTCGACGGTGGCCGCCCCCTTGTCGCCAGGCTCATCCAACCTTAGCCAATCTGTCTATCTGCTCGGCGATCTCGCCTGCTTTGCCATGGTCTCGGGGCTTGCGAGGCTCGGATATGCACGCTTCATCGCACAACAGTTGATCGTCGCGTCAATCGCATGTTTTGCTTTTGCCTTGCTCGACATCGGAACGTTTTTGACCGGACAGTCCTACCTGCTCGATGTCATTAGAAACGCGAATTATACCATGCACACGGCCGAGACGATCAGCGGTTTCAAACGCATCGTCGGCGCCTTTCCCGAAGCGAGCATATACGGGACGGTCGCACTGGCCTACTTTTCATTCACTCTTCTGCTCTGGCTGGAGCGTGTCCGAAGCCGCATGGCCGGCATGGCAACGCTTTTCATCGGCCCCACGATCCTGCTCTGCACGTCGACAACCGCCTATATCGCCGGGCTCTTCGTTGTCTGCATGCTCGTGCTTTTCTGCTTCAAACGTATGATTGCCGGGTCGGCTAAGAGCTCGCATATGACTTTCCTGGCGATAACCCTCTTCCTGATCCCTTGCGCCATCGTAGCCCTCAGCCTTGTCCCCGATGCGTGGGATTCGATCACGAGCCTCGTCAACACCACCCTGTCGGACAAACTCCAATCGCAATCCGGCGAGGAGCGTACCGCTTGGAACACGCTGGCTTTGATCGCATTCGTCGATACTGCAACCTTCGGCGCCGGGCTCGGAACTGTTCGAGCGTCAAGTTTCATCGCCGCATTGCTGTCCAACGTCGGATTGACCGGCACGCTTCTCTTCGCCGCCTTCCTGTACAGCCTCGTCAGAGCCCCCAGCCGGCAGGTCTCGGGCGATCGGGAGACACATGCGATCGGAAACGCCGCCATTATGGCAACGATCTCACAGATCGTCTCTGCGGCGATTTCAGGAAGCGGCACCGATCTTGGCCTGCTGTTCAGCACCACGGCGGGTTTGGCTGCCGGTTGCCTGGCCGCTCCCTATGTCTCGCAGCATCGAGTGACCCGATCTGTCGCAAATCGGCATCGACCGGAGGCATCGGCATCTCTGAGGAGAGCGCCGGTGTTTGCAGCGTGATGACCCCAGCTGCGAATTTCGTTCAAGGCCAAAAGCCGCTGCATCCGTCAGGAAATACCGGCGTTGGAACGCGGGAGGAACGCGGTTCCGCACCACGGTCCTCGGAAGGACGCGTGGCCGGTCGTGTTTCAACATCAGCCCTGCTGGCGCTCGCTGGTGGGTGCTATGCTATCGGCGGCGGAATTGCTTTGCCGCAGCCTGGCGCTACGCCGCGCAAAACCCGACAGGAAGACGCCGGCGAGATAGCCGATCTCCATGAGCACGAGGAGAGCGAGGCCGGAAGCGATCGCTGCGATCAGCAAGGAGCCGTCGGCGAATGCCAGGCTGCCGAAGCCGATAGCCACAAGAATTGCGAAAATCGCGAAGGCCCAAGCGCGGATCGAAGCGCCGGCGGCTATCGAAATCACGGCCGCCACCAGGGTGGTGATCAGCATGGCCATCTTCCTTCCCTCTGCATTTCGACAAGGACCCTGGCACCAATCGTCCTGCCACGGTTCAAGATATCGAAGCACAGTCCTGTGATAGGCACGGCTTTCTCCATGACGAGCGTCTCAACAATGGAACACACAACCGGAGGCGGGACGCTGTTTCAGCAAACGAGCGGTCCTGCGATCCGCAATATATACCCGACCGGACTGTCATACGACAGGTCAGCCGGGTCAATCAACAACTGCTCCCTCAACCCTGAAGAGAGCAGCCATTCACTCGCATTCAAGACAACCGGAAGGGTGATGACATGAACAATCAGTGCGTTGTCTACGTCACGGATGTGGAATATTCATTTCCGACTATCCTTTCCGCGCTTCAGGCTCGCAAATTCGCAAGTTCCGCAACCGACGTTTGCGTGCTTATGTCTGAACGTCTCGACAATTTCGGCGAGTTGAAGGCCCTGCTCGCCGCGAGCGGCGTCGAATTGGCGGATGCGACCGACGCACTGCAGGATTCGCTCGGCAAGCTTGACAGTTCGCACTTTCAGGGGCGCATCAGCGTCAGCACGATGGCCAAACTAGTCCTTTGCGAGATCCTGCCCACCCATTACAGCCAGATCATCTATCTCGATGGCGATACCCAGATCGTCAGCGATCTCGGCAAACTCGAAAACGCCAACGTGCCTGAAGGCCGGTTTTTCGCGGCCCGCGATTACACGGCAATCCAGGACTTCCTCAACACTGGGAAGGACAACCACTACTTCAATGCAGGGGTCCTGAAATTCCATCGCAACGGCTGGATCGGACAGGAGGCGCTTGAGCTTTTTGCCAGAAATCCCGAGGCTTGCGAGGGCAAACATGATCAGGGCGCATTAAATTATGTTTGCGGTTCGTCGCTCATCCTCGTGTCCAACCGCTGGAACTTTCCCAAGCAGTTTCTGCATCTGGTGAACATGTCGTCACTGGCGATCGTCCACTATATGGCGCATCCAAAGCCATGGCATGGGACCTTCTTTCCATGGACAGATCGTGAAAGCCAAGTCTATGTGGATCTGCGCAAAGCCCATCCGATTTATAACGCGCTCTATCGCGGAATAAGCCTCGATCGGAAGATACTCTATAAATATCGGTCGCTACGGGCACGCCTCGAACACGCAATCGAAAGGAACGGCGCCCACCCGCGGGTTCAGAACCTGCTGGTTGGCGACTACGCAGTATGATGACGCATACTGGTCCGACCCAACAAATAAAGATCCGCATATAGAGCTCAGGATTGAAGATGAGTTATCGGGCTTCCGTCGCCAGTATCTCGCATTACGCAAAAGCCCGCCTGCGCCGGTCACTCAAAGCTCGGCAAGTTCGCTATGACGTGCTGCGCAGTGGGCTCAGACAGGCCCGCCACGTCGTCATCTGCGTCATCCGTGACGAGGGCCATCGGCTGGCATTCTTCCTGCAATATTATCGCAATCTCGGTTTCGAGCACTTCATCTGCATCGACAACGGCTCGGCGGATGGAACGGCAGAATTGCTGTCCGGTTTCGACGATGTCTCGCTTCTCTCGGCTCATGGCTCCTACAAGGCGGCAAGGTTCGGAAACGACTGGATCAATGAGGTCATCAACCGGCACTGTCAGGAGAAATGGGTTCTTTATGTCGATGCAGACGAGTTCCTGGTCTACCCGCATTGCGACACTCGGCCAATCGATCAGCTGACCGCCTATATCGAATCCACCGGCGGTCATTCCCTCCGCTCGGTCATGATCGACATGTACAGCGAGCGTCCCGTTCTCGAAAACATATGTGAACCCGGCCGCAACCCGCTCGAAGTCTGCAATCTATTCGACCGGTCCGGCTACGTCGCACATTTCGACGACCGCAACAGGACAACGTGGATCAAAGGGGGCGTCCGCGGACGCATCTATTTTCGCGATCGGCTCTGGGACGGGCCGGCGCTCAACAAGATCCCGCTCGTATATGTGACAGGTGAACGGCTGTTTCTCAAATCATCACACCAGGTCTGGCCGCTCTCCCTGAATCTGGGCGACATGCGCGGCGCGATTTGCGTATCCGGCGCGCTTCTCCACTTCAAATTCCTATCGACCTTCGTGCACAAGGTTGCCGATGCCGAGCATCTTTCTCAGCATACGGAAGAATACACTGTTTACTCCGCTGACAAGGGGATGGGCGGCTTCGTCTGTGACGATACAGGCACTTACGCAAGCTGGAGGGACTTGTCCGATCATGGGCTCATTCAAGGCGAAGGCTGGAAATATTGGAAGAATGTCTCCGGGGACGAAATCGAAACAGTCCAGCAGAACATGCCTGGTTCAGCGCAGCGACATCCGCAGAGAAGGCATGAAAATCGCTACGACCCCGCCTCCCTTGGATCGGCATCGTGACCGAACCTGGTAGCCGCCAATACGGCTCTATCGGACTTTCCGCCGTTCCGCTCGAAGCTTAGGGGGCAAATCTAAATCGAACGGCTCGACTGAAGCGTCACACGGTATGACTGCTTGAGGCATCATGCGATGGCATAAGCCCAGCATCAGCATTAAGCATTCAGAGCCGCTGTGACGGCAAATCGCGATGATCTCTTCGCTGGTCGGCTTCGGTTTGCGGGCTCTCCGATGGCGACTGGAAGCCTATTTCAAAACCGCGCCGGCCAACTCCCGTCTTGAACCGCGCTGCAGGTACAGGTTCTCAAGCCAGGTCACCTGTTTCCTCAACCCCAACGCAGGCCTTTCGATAAAGTGCCACGAGAAGGCGGCAAAACAAGTGACAATCAGGCTGCAGACGATCCCATTCAGCCACCAGTTATGCGCCCAGGGTCCGAGCGCGACGAAGGCCTGCTGGATTGGATAGCCATAAAGGAATACGCCATAGGAATAGTCGGCCCCCTGGAGCACTCCGAGCTTGCGGGGCGAGGTGAGGCCGAGAAAGACCGTTACATATCCAATAGCCGGAATGGCAACGAAGTCCCCAAAAGAGCTGAACCAGTAAGCCCACAATATGACGGCAACGGAAGCGATGAAGATGCGGACATCCCACAGAATCTTGTCTTTGTAGAGATAAATCGTCACGCCCACGAGGAAGGCGCCGATCAGCAGATTCCCCGACGCGGTCGTCGGCATGGATGCCCAGTTGCTCTCGTGCTTCCAATATCTCGCAAGCCCAAACCCCACGATCAACGCCGTCGTTGCCACCAGCGCCATTGCACGCCGCTTGACCACGCCGAGCAGAAAAAGCACGGCGATCGCGACGTAACATTCAAGTTCGAAAGGCACGGTCCAGAGCTGGCCATTTACCATCGCGGCGTCCGGATTGTTCAGGAACACCCCCGGAAGATTGAAGTGAATGTGTCCGGTGACATTCAGCAGATATGCAAAAAACTGGGGGTCGGTGAAGTAGTTACTGAGGTCATACTCGGTATAGATCGCTCCAAGTATAAAAGCAGCCAGCAACACTTCCACTGCGAGGGCGGGGTAAATCCGGATAAATCGATTGCCAAGAAAGGAGATCAACGTCTTCGACCGCGCGAGACTGCCGGCAACCAGGAACCCGCTCAAGGCGAAGAACATGGGCAGTACCGACTTGATAAAGGGGCGCAGGGGCGTTTCCCACAAAAACAGATCATCGCCATAGGTGACACGAGCCGTATGTATCCAAAGCACCGAAAAGGCCAACAGCAATCGCATGTAATCGAATCCTGTCGGCCGCCCCTTCGCCAGGTCAAGCTTTTCACCGAGAACCATCATTGCCCCTTTCAGAAGTTTTGACGCAATCGCAAGCATCATTGCCGGCTCGGGGACACGTGTCAGTGACCGCAGCTACATCATGAAAAATTTGAAGGGACTGCCTGTCTTCGGGACGAACACCTGACCATCGGTCCAACGCTCTGTGCTGCCGGAGACGCCGTTCGATGGTCGGAGACGAATGCGGGCTATTGCGCAGCGAATTGGATGAGGAGACGATGAAATTACTGGCCGCTCTGTTCTGTATCGTTCTCGCCTTTATTGGATTGGGCCTGACGGGAGGCGGCGCCTTGCTGCTCAGCCTCGGCGGCTCGCCCTATTACGCAATCACAGGACTTGCCTACCTCGTTGCGGCAGTTCTGCTGTGGCGCCGGAAGCCTCTCGGCGCATTGATTGTCCTGCTTGTCGCCGTTTTCACTCTTCCCTGGGCGTTATGGGAATCGGGCACCAATTTCTGGGCACTCTTCGCACGCTTGATGTCCCCCATCGCACTGGCGGGATTTGCGTTGCTCTTTGCACCAGCGCGCTTGCCCACCGTCGACCGAAAGCTCTTCCACGGCGGCGCGCTGCTTGCCGCCATTCTGTTTGCTGCAGGATTCGGTCTTGCCTTCATCCCGCATGAGGTGATCCGCCCTTCTGCAGACACCCCGGCTTACAAGACCGCCAAGGGCGACAACTCCCCTTCCGACTGGACATCCTATGGCCGCAGCACGGCGGGAGATCGCTATTCCCCGTTCGACCAGATCAACCGCAGCAATGTTGCCCAGCTTGACCTTGCCTGGACATATCGTACCGGAAGGGGCGACGGCGTCGATCAGAATACACCTCTGCAGATCGGGGATACGGTCTACACATGCACACCGACGAATGTGATCACAGCTCTTGATGCCGATACGGGAAAACTCCGCTGGACGTTCGACCCCAAAGCGTCGGCGCCCTATTGGCAGCGCTGCCGGGGCCTCGGCTATTACAAGATGCCGAAGGAACACCGATCGCCCGATGGCCTTTGCGACGAGCGTCTGATACAGACGACCATCGATGCCCGCCTCCTCGCGATTGACAGCAAGACCGGCGCGCCGTGCACGGCCTTCGGCGACAACGGTACTGTGCAGCTCTCCCAGGGCATGGGCGAAGTCAAGACCGGCTACTATTTCCAGACATCGGCTCCGCTGATTGCCCGCAACCTGATTGTCATCGGAGGCTGGGTCACCGACAATCAGGAGGTCGGCGAGCCGTCAGGCGTCATCCGCGCATTCAATGTGGTCACCGGCGAGCTCGAATGGGCCTGGGATCTCGGCAATCCTGCGATCACCAAGCTTCCGCCGGCAGGCGAGACCTATACGCGCGCCACGCCCAACATGTGGACGACAGCGGCCTTCGACGAAAAGCTCGGCCTCATCTATGCCCCGCTCGGCAATACCACGCCGGATTATTACGGCGCCAATCGCCCGGCTTTCGCCGATCAGTACAACGCGACATTGGTGGCGCTCGATGTGACGACCGGCAGGGAGAGATGGAAGTTCCAGACCGTGCATCACGATATCTGGGACTATGATCTGCCGGCCCAACCAGCGCTGATCGACCTCCCCGATGGCAATGGCGCCATCGTGCCGGCCATCTTGCAGACCACCAAACGTGGGCAGCTTTTCCTGCTCAATCGCCAGACCGGCCTTCCCCTCGCCGAAGTTCAGGAAAAGCCGGTTCCGCAGATGGGAGGCGCGCCGGAAGAGAAGCTGTCACCGACGCAGCCTTATTCGGTCGGCATGCCGACGATCGGTGCGGAACGCGTGACGGAGCAGCGGGCCTGGGGCCTGACGATGTTCGATCAGCTTGCCTGCCGTATCGCCTTCCGCAAGATGCGCTACGACGGCGATTTCACCCCGATCGGCACGCGTCCTGCACTTCAGCAGCCGGGAAATCTGGGCGGCCTCAACTGGGGAAGCGTCTCGCTCGACCTCCCCAACAACCGCGTGTTCATGAACGACATCCGTGTACCCAGCATCTTCGCCCTCGTTCCGCGGGCCGATTACGTCGATTTCGCCCTCGTCACGACGGCGCACGGCCCCTCCGCTCCACAGCGCGGCACACCTTATGGTATGACGACCGAGAAGTGGACGTCGAGACTGCGCATTCCCTGCACGCAACCGCCATGGGGGATGGTGACGGCAGTGGATCTGAACACACGCAAAATCGCATGGCAGGTGCCGGCCGGGACTGCCGAACAGCTCGGACCGTTCAAGATTAAGATGAATTTACCCATGTCGATGGGCTTGCCGACCTATGCTGGCACATCGGCGACTGCCGGCGGCCTTGTCTTCTTTGCCGGCTTTCAGGATTATTACATTCGCGCCTATGACGCCGAGAACGGCAACGAGCTTTGGAAATATCCTCTGCCTGTCGGCTCGAGTGCGACGCCGATGACCTACGTCTCACCGAGGACAGGCAAACAATATGTGCTGGTCTCGGTTGGCGGAGCGGCAAATTCGACTGACCTCGGCGACTATGTGCTGGCCTTCTCCCTGAAAGAGGGGGATTAGCCGGCCGAAAGATTGGCTGACAGTAGATGATCGCATCGAAGTCGTGCGCGTGGCCATGTCTGATCCTCTTGCTGCCGATCCGGGAACCAACCCGCTTATGCAAGGTTAAGGCGATATGCCTCCGAGTTGTTGCCTCGGAAACATCTGGAGCGGTTCAGCTTTTCACGGAAGCGCAGAACCGCTCCAACCTTTTGGATTTACGCTATTCCGGAGGGAAACGGCTTCGCACTTTTCCTGGAATTGCTCTAACCGCCTTCCGACTCGGTCCGAAGGCCGGAAGGAAGCTAGCAATGCGCAACCACCACAATTCCCGACATGAGGGGATGAGCAGGCATCCCTATTCCATGTTCGCCGTCAACATGATCCTCAGCCTGATCGCCATGTACTTCGTGATGTTTTCAATGATCGACGGCTGGAGCGATTTCCGGAATAATCTCAACATGCTCTACATGGCGTTAACGATGGTGGCCCCGATGGGCATCATCATGCTCGCCACCATGGGCGGCATGTACCGGAACAGGAAGCTAAACGCCGCCATCCATGCCGGCCTGGTGATCCTGTTCGTCGCGGCCTTTGCAGGCACTCGCACACAGGCTCTCATAGACGACCGCCAATTCATCGCATCTATGGTGCCGCATCATTCAGGTGCAATCCTCATGTGCCGGGAAGCAGCCCTCAACGATCCTGAACTGGTTGCTCTCTGCGCCAACATCTCGCGCGGCCAGCGTGCGGAGATCGAGCAGATGAACGCGATCCGCACGCGCCTGGATCAAGGTACGCGGTAAGACTCCTCGACCCGTTGTCAAACAAACAAGCCCGCGCCTAGGCGGGCATTGTTATTTGGATGCCGAGGCCTTATGGCAGAGAGACTTGCAACTTCGGCGGAACAGCCGGTGTTAGCTGGAAGAAATTTCCCAATACGCCTTAAACAAAACCTAGGTACCTACGGGGTAATCCCATTTGCCTGTGGAACCATAAAATAGGTACGACCCGATCGAAGGCGCGGGCTTGGCAAGCGACCGTCGGTCACGTCCGGGCCGGCTCGATCTTGCTCCCCCGATGACAATAATCTTGTGAAAAATCCGATACTAGGGCACAATTTGCGAAGGCATCTGAAGTTGCGGCGCAGTCTCGAATCCGGCCGTCTCGCGCCGAGTGGCAGTTCGCGTCGGAGGGTCGGCGTCGATGGATCAGGGGTTCTTTCTTCTGTTCGCTGCGGTATCCGTGATCACGGCCCTGACGGTGGTCCTGGCGCGCAATCCGGTTCACAGCGCGTTGGCGCTGATGGCGTGTTTCCTGCAGGTCTCGGCAATCTTCGTCTTGCTCCAGGCACCGTTGCTCGCGGTTATCCAGATCTTCGTCTATGTCGGCGCGATCATGGTCCTGTTCCTGTTCGTGATCATGATGATCGATGTGCGCGAAGCGGTGTTGCAGCGGTTCCTCCCAGGCGGCAACCTCCCAGCACTGGTCCTGCTCGCCCTGCTCGGGGTCGAGATGCTCGTGCTGGTGCTCTGGAGCAACCGCTTTTCGGTCATGGAGCCCGTCGCGATGCGCAGCGGCGATGACGTCAGGCAGCTTGGCACAGCCCTTTTCGCCGACTATCTCCTGCCGTTTGAAACCGCCTCCGTAATCCTGCTGGCGGCCTTGGTCGGCGCCATCATCCTGGCGCGGAAGGAGCAGGGGTGATGGTTCCGCTCTGGTGGTATATTGTGCTCGGAGTGGTCCTGTTCGTGATCGGAGCGGCGGGCGTGCTGCTCAGGCGCAATATTCTCATCGTACTGATGTCGCTGGAGCTGCTGCTCAACTCGGTCAACATCAATTTCATCGCTTTCGGGCGTTACCACGCCGATTTCCGCGGGCAGATCTTCGCGATCTTCGTCATCGCAATCACCGCGGCGGAAGTTGCCGTCGCCCTCGGTATCCTGGTTGCCCTCGTGAGGAACAAATCCACCCTCAAGATCGACGACGTGACGGTGATGAAAGGATAGCGGCTTTGGACCCGGTTGTATCGATCCGGCCGTTGCTTGCCATCGCCGTCGCCGGTCTGGCGGCCCTTGCAGTTCTCCTTTTGCATAACCGCGAGAGACTTCGCGATCTGGTCTCGCCATTAGCCGCGATCGCAATGTTCGCGATTGTCGTGTCGATGGCGCCCAAGGTGCTGGCGGGCGGGACGGTCGAATTGCGCCTGTTCGAGGTTCTGCCGGGGATCGACTTTGCTTTCCGGGTCGATGCGCTCGGCATGGTGTTTGCCACCGTCTCGTCGCTGCTGTGGATCGTGGCGGCGATCTATTCCGTCGGCTACATGCGGCATTTGAACGAGCATGCGCAGACCCGGTTCTTCGCCTGCTTCGCCAGCAGTCTTGCGGCCGCCGCGGGAGGCGCCTTCTCCGCCAATCTGTTTACGCTGGTGATCTTCTACGAAGTGCTCAGTCTCGTTACCTACCCGCTCGTCTATCACCATGAGGACGAGGAGGGATGGAGGGGCGGCCGCAAGTACCTCGTCTATCTGATGGGCGCCTCGAAAAGCGCGCTGCTCGCCGCACTGGCGCTGACCTACCATATTGCGGGATCGCTCGACTTTGTCGCGGGAGGGCTGCTGGCGGCGAGCGATGCCCCGGCGGCGCTGCTGACGGTCGTCTATTTCTGCTATCTTTTCGGCTTCGCCAAAGCCGCTGTGATGCCCATGCATGCCTGGCTGCCCGCCGCGATGGTCGCGCCGACACCGGTCAGCGCGCTTTTGCATGCAGTGGCAGTGGTCAAGATGGGCGTGTTCTGCGTGCTGCGGGTGGTGTTCCATGTCTTCGGCACGGGGCTGGTGGGTGGGCTGAGCCTCGGCATCGCCACGGCCTATCTGGCTTCGTTCACGATCCTGATGGCGTCGGTTTACGCCCTCACGCGGGACGACCTGAAGGCCAGGCTCGCCTATTCGACGGTCAGCCAGCTCTCCTACATCGTTTTGGGCGCGGTTCTGTTGTCGCCGGTCGCGATGGTCGGCGGGATCATCCACATCGCGGCGCACGCATTCTCCAAGATCACGCTCTTTTTCTGCGCCGGCTCGATCTATTGCGCGTCCGGCAAGCGCAACATCAGCGACATGGCCGGTATCGGCCGCAGGCTGCCCTGGACGATGGGGGCATTTTTCATCGCTTCACTCAGCATGATCGGGATACCGCCGACCGCGGGCTTCGTCAGCAAATGGTATCTGGCGGAGGGCGCCGCGGCGGCTGGAGAGACGGCGTTCCTGGTCGTGCTCCTGGTGAGCTCGGTCCTGAACGCCGCCTATTTCCTGCCGGTCAGCTATGCCGCCTTCTTCCAGACGGAGAAGCAGGAGAGCCGGACGACGGTCCGTGAAATTCCGCTGGTCACGATTCCGCTAGTCACGACGGCGATCCTGTCGGTGCTGATGGGCATTTTTCCCGGCTATTTTCTCACTCTGGCAGATGGAGTGATCCGATGATCAAGCGTGTCGTCGACTTCTTTGGTGCCGAACAATATGCGAGGCCGCGCCGCCGACTGTTCTACCTCGTGCTGGTCCTGATCGTCGTCGCCGACTTTCTGGTCTCTCGCGAACATGCCGAATATCTGTGGGACAGGCTGCCGGGCTGGTCCGCCGTCTACGGCTTCGTCTCCTGCGTCCTGCTTATCTTCGTTTCCAAGTTTCTCGGCCATCGGGTCGGGCTGATGCGGCGCGAGGATTATTATGACTGACTTCATCCATCCAGCTCTGCTCTTTATTCTTGGCGCCCTGCCGATCCCTTTCCTCAGCGGGTCGCTCCGCAAGGCCTATCTGCTGCTGATCCCTGCGCTGGCGATCCTTGCCGTACTTGCCATGGAACCGGGCAGCTATGGCGAAGCGCGATTCATCGGGCAGGAGATCCTGATCGCGAAGGTGGACAAGCTCAGCATCGTCTTCGCCACCGTTTTCACCATTATGGCGTTGATCGGCATGGTCTATGCGCTGCACCTGAGGGATACCGGCCAGCACGTGGCGGCGTTCGTTTATGTCGGCAGCGCGCTTGGCGTGGTGTTTGCCGGTGACTACCTGACCCTCTACCTGTTTTGGGAGGGCATGGCATTCGCTTCCGCCTATCTGGTCTTCGCGCAGCGTGGCGGACCGGCGGTCTGGGCCGGGTTCCGTTATCTCATGGTTCATATCACCGGCGGCGTCGTCCTGCTCGGCGGCATCATTTCCCACGGGCTCGCCACCGGTTCACTGCTTTTCGGCCCGATCCCGGGGGCCCTCACCAACGGAGGAATGGACGTCGGCGACTACCTGATCCTCGCCGGCTTCATTCTCAACGCCGCCGTGCCGCCGCTCAATGCCTGGCTGACCGATGCCTATCCGGAGGCGACCGTCACCGGGGCGGTGTTCATGAGCGCGTTTACCACCAAGACCGCCGTCTATGTGCTGGCGCGAGCGTTTCCGGGGACCGAGCTCCTTGTCTGGCTCGGCACCATCATGGCGCTCTACGGCGTCATCTACGCGGTGCTGGAGAACGATTGCCGACGGCTTCTCGCCTATCACATCGTCAGCCAGGTGGGCTATATGATTGCGGGTATCGGCATCGGCACCGAGATGGCGCTGAACGGAGCCGCCAGCCACGCCTTCGCGCATATCCTCTACAAGGCGCTGCTGTTCATGGGTGCCGGTGCAGTCATCTACGTCACCGGCCGACGCAAGCTCACCGAGCTCGGCGGGCTTTACAAGACAATGCCGCTGACCGTGGCGCTTTACATGATCGGCGCCTTCGCGATCTCGGCCTTCCCGTTCTTCTCGGGGTTCGTCACCAAATCGATGGTGATAGCGGCCGCAGGAGCGGATCACCGCGCACTGGTGGTGCTGGCGCTGACCATGGCATCGTCCGGGACGTTCCTGCACACTGGCCTCAAGCTTCCCTATTACATGTTCTTCGGGACGGACCGGAAACTGGAGGCGCGCGAGCCGCCGCGCAACATGCTGATTGCCATGGGCATTGCGGCGGTGCTCTGCATTGCGATCGGGGTGTTCCCCCAGCCGCTTTATGCGCTTCTGCCCTATCCGGTGGATTTCGAACCTTATACGGGTTCGCATGTCACGGAGAGCCTCGGGCTGCTGATGTTCACCGCCCTGGGGTTCGTGCTGTTCCTCTGGGCGCTCGATCCCGAGAACACGACCAGCCTCGACACCGACTGGTTTTACCGCAAGGGTGCGCGGGCCTTCATGTGGCTCGCCGAAAGGCCGCTGGCGCGCTATGAGCAGGCGGTGAGCAATGTCTCCGAGACCGCGGCGCTGCCCTTGCTGCACGGCGCGGCGCGGGCAGGAATCCGGCTCGATCTGACCGGCGTCGATGCCGTCGTGAATGGCGTCGCCCACTCGATCCTGCACGGCGGCGGGCGGCTCAGGCGGCTCCAGACGGGTGTCGTGACCCATTACGTGCTGGCGATGATCGTCGGTCTTATCGCAGCCACCGCCGTCTTCGTCGTGGCGTGGCGGTAGGGGGTGCCATGGGCTTCCCGCTGCTCAGCCTCATCATATTCACGCCCGTTGTCGGGGCCGCGGTTCTCATGTTCCTGCGCGATGATGATGTAGTGCGGTGGAGCGCGCTCTCTTTCACCGTCCTCGACCTTGCTCTTTGCATCGCCATGCTGGTCGGATTCGACACCAAGATCCATGCCATGCAGTTCACCGAGACGCACCCGTGGGTGCCCGCGCTCGGGATCAATTATGCCCTTGGCATCGACGGAATCAGCGCGCTCTTCGTGTTCCTGACCGCACTGTTGGGGTTGATCTGCGTGCTCGCCTCCTGGGTCGCTATCGACCGCAAGGTGAAGGAATTCATGATCTGCCTGCTCTTCATGCAAGCGCTGATGCTCGGCGTCTTCTGCGCGCTGGATCTCTTCCTTTTCTACGTCTTTTGGGAGGCGATGCTGATCCCGATGTATCTCATCATCGGCGTCTGGGGCGGCGAGGGTCGGGTCTATGCGGCGATCAAGTTTTTCCTCTACACGCTGGCAGGCAGCCTCCTGTTCCTGATCGGCGTCATCGTGCTCTATTTCTACGGTGGCAGGACCTTCGATATCCTCGCTTTGACGGAACAGGATTTGCCATTCCGGATCCAGTCCTGGCTGTTCTTCGCCTTCCTGGTCGCTTTTGCGGTCAAGGTTCCGATGGTGCCGGTCCATACCTGGCTGCCGGACGCCCATGTGCAGGCGCCGACGGCGGGCAGCATTATCCTCGCCGGAGTGCTCCTGAAGATGGGCGCCTACGGATTCCTGCGGTTCTCGCTGCCGATGCTGCCGGAGGCATCGATGTATTATTCGCCGCTGATGCTGGCGCTTTCGGGGCTTGCGATCGTCTATGGCGGGTTGCTCGCGCTTGCGCAGGACGATCTGAAGAAGCTTGTGGCTTATTCCAGCATCAGCCACATGGGCTTTGTGACGCTTGGGATTTTTGCGCTGAATCTCCGAGGGCTCGAGGGCGGTATCCTGCAGATGTTCAATCATGGCGTGACGACAGGCGCCCTATTCCTGTTCGTCGGGCTGATTTACGAGCGCACCCATACCCGAAGCATCGCCGACTATGGTGGGTTGATGAAGGTGGCGCCTGTTTACACCACGTTTCTGGCACTGTTTACCCTGTCGTCGATGGCGCTGCCGGGAACGAATTCGTTCGTGGGCGAGTTGCTGGTGCTGTCAGGCGGGTTTGCGGCCAATCTGGTCGCTGGCTCTGCAGCCGTTTTTGGCGCATTGCTGGGGGCTGCCTATCTGCTTGGCATGTACGGAAAAATCGCGCTCGGCCCGGCCAGCGTCGGTACCCGGTTGAAGACACGCGACGTGAACGCCCGTGAGATGGCCGCGATCCTGCCGCTGGCCGTCTTCGTGCTCTGGGTTGGGCTCTATCCGAAACCCTTCCTCGACATCATCGATGACTCGGTGAAGCATCTGCTGACGCAGGTGAACAGTAAGGGGAGCGGCCCATGACCGCCGCCGCGCTTTTCCGGTCGGCCCTAGCGAGCCTGCCCGAGATCGTGGTGATCACCGGCGCCTGCATCCTGCTGATCCTGGGACAGTTTGTACGAAAGGGACAGGAACATTTGCTTGTCTGGGCGTCGATCGCGATTGTATTGATTGCCGCCTTGGCGACACTCATGCTTGCTAGCGAGGTGCGGCCGGCCTACACGGGCATGTTCGTCGCCGACCGCTTCGCCGTCTTCTTCAAGTTCGTTTTCTACCTGGCCACCGTTCTGACATTCGTCCTTTCGCGAAAATATGCCGATATCGAAGGGATCGGGAGCAGCGAATACTATGTCCTGCTGCTCTTCGCGCTTTCGGGCATGATGATCATGGCCTCGGCGACCGATCTCCTGTCGATCTATGTGGGCCTCGAACTGATGGTGATTTGCACCTATGTGCTGACCGGCTTCCTGCGGCGTGAGCGGCGGTCGAACGAAGCAGCACTGAAATACGTAATCCTTGGCGCGGTCTCGACCGGGATTTTCCTTTACGGCGTTTCGCTGGTCTATGGGCTCACCGGCACGACGCAATTGGACGGGATGGCTGCGGTCGTGACTGGCGATCCGCTCGATCCAGGTTTGTTGCTGGCGGTGGTCTTCATCGTCGCCGGGCTGGTCTTCAAGGTCGGCGCGGTTCCCTTCCACATGTGGCTGCCGGACGTCTATGAAGGCGCGCCGACAACGATCACCGCCTTCATGTCGGTGGGCCCCAAGGCGGCGGGGTTCGCGGTGATCCTGCGGGTATTCCTCAACCCTCTGGTCGCAGCCTCGGACGTCTGGATTATCGTTGCCGTCATTGCGGTGGTGACGATGGCGCTCGGAAGCTTCGTGGCGCTGGTGCAGGACAATTTCAAGCGTCTCCTGGCCTATTCCAGCATCGCCCATGCCGGCTTCGCCATTTTCGGCGTGGCCGCTGGTGGCGCCGATGGGATCGCCAGCGTGATGCTCTATCTGCTGATCTACGCCATCATGAATCTCGGCATTTTCGGCGCCGTCATCATGATGCGTAACGGCGATTTCTCGGGCGAGGTTATCGAAGACTATGCAGGTTTCGCCAAGTCACATCCTGGGCTGGCGCTCCTGATGCTACTCTATCTCTTCTCGCTGGCCGGCATTCCGCCGACCGCCGGTTTCTTCGCCAAATTTTACGTGCTTGTCGCCCTCGTCCAGCATGGTTTCGTCATCCTGGCGGTAATCGCAGTGCTGCTCAGCGCCGTCGCCGCCTATTTCTACATCCGCATCGTCATGGTGATCTATATGCGCGAGCCGAAGAGGACGTTCGCCCCGGCGCTCACGCCTCTGGTGGGCGCGACACTCGCCGTCACCGCCGCCGGCACCATCGGCATCGGGCTATTTCCGTCGTGGTTCCTGAAGCTTGCCCAAGATTCGGTCCTTGGCGGGTGAGCGATTGGATTTGCAATGATCACACCGACGGAATAAACTTGGACGCAGAGAAAGGATTGTCCAGTCGCGCCGTGGCGTGACCGACTTACCCGTTCAGGATGAGGTCGGTGGGCAACCGGTGCAGTGATATGGCTGCAATGGAATTCTTGCCGGTTCTTTTCATGATCGCCGGAGTCGTTCTGGTGGCGGGGGTGACGTTGTTCGTTTCCTCGCTGCTGCGCCCATCCAATCCCTATTCCGCCAAGAACATGCCCTATGAATGCGGTATGGAGGCCGCGGGCGAGGCGGCGGCGGGTCGCTTCAGGGTGCCGTTCTTTATCCTCGCAATCCTGCTGGTCGTTTTCGACGTCGAAGCGATGTTCCTCTTTCCCTGGGCCGTCGTCCTGAAAGAGATCGGACTGGTCGGCTATATCGAGATGATCGTCTTCATATTGCTGCTTCTCGTGGGCTTCGCCTATGCCTGGCTGAAAGGAGCGCTGGAATGGGAGGCGTAAACAATGCGATCCGGGACAGCGTGCTGTTCACCACGGCCGACAGCATCATCAGTTGGAGCCGGCGATCGGCGCTGTGGCCGGAAACCTTCGGCATTGCCTGCTGTGCCATCGAAATGATCTCGGCCGGTTGCGCCCGCTACGATCTCGACCGGTTCGGCGTGGTGTTCCGCCCTTCACCGAGACAATCCGACGTTATGATTATCGCCGGCACCGTGACCCGGAAGTTCGCGCCCGTCGTGCGGCGGCTCTACGACCAGATGCCGGAACCGCGCTGGGTGATCGCCATGGGCACCTGCGCTATTTCGGGCGGGGTCTACAACACCTATGCCGTGGTACAGGGATCGGAAACCTTCGTGCCCGTCGATGTGCATGTGCCCGGCTGTCCCCCCCGGCCCGAGGCGCTGATGCACGGCTTCCTTCTGCTTCAAGAAAAGATCAAGAGGTCCCGGGCGCTCGCCGGCACACCTCTGGATCGGGTTATAGCGTCATGAATGTGGAGCCTCCCCTCAATCGCGCTCCGATCATGGAGCGCTTCGGAGAAACAATCGAGGACCTCGGCACTGCGCACGGTATCGATGCCTTTGCCGTTCCGCCCGAGAGGATAGTCGAGTTCTGCCGGCTCCTGAAAGAGCATCCGGGGCTGCAGTTCAATTTCCTCTCGGACATTTGCGGCGTCGATCATTATCCCGAAACGCCTCGGTTCGAGGCGGTCTACCATCTTTATTCGCTGCCCAACCGGTGGCGGGTCCGCATCAAGTGCCGACTTGGCGATCCTCCTGAAGTGCCTTCGGTCACGGGAGTCTGGCGTACCGCCAACTGGCATGAGCGTGAGGCCTGGGACATGTATGGTATCCGGTTCGAGGGACATCCCGATCTGCGCCGGATCTATATGTGGGAAGGCTTCGAGGGCTTTCCCCAGCGCAAGGATTTCCCTCTCAGGGGCTATAAGGACAAGTTGAACCCCTTCGGTGCCGAAGGTCCGCCGCCAACGCAGCCCGATCTTGCCACCAGGGACATTCCGTAAGGGAGGCCGTTCTACGCCGGAACGTTGAGATGACCGAAGTCACCGAGCTCAGCAGGCCTGAGGGTGAAGCGCTCAATACCAGGGAAGTGCTTCTCAACCTCGGTCCGCAGCACCCCAGCACCCATGGGGTTCTTCGGCTCGTCCTCGAACTGGACGGCGAGTTCGTCGAGCGCGTAGATCCGCATATCGGCTACCTCCATCGCGGCACCGAAAAACTGGCGGAGAGCTTCACCTATACCCAGATTTTTCCGCTCACCGACCGGCTCGACTATCTCTGTCCGCCTTCGAACAACCTCGCCTTCGCGCTGGCGGTGGAAAAACTCCTCGGCATAGAAGCGCCGATCCGGGCGCAATATATCCGCGTGATGATGGCCGAGCTAGCACGGATCTCCGGTCACCTCCTGATCACCGGCGCGCTGCCGATGGATCTCGGCGCCATGACCGCGCTGCTTTACGTCATGCGCGAGCGCGAAATGATCATGGATCTCCTGGAAATGATAACCGGTGCGCGCATGCACACGTCCTTCTGCCGGGTCGGCGGGGTGCGCGAGGACCTGCCTGACGGGTTCTTCCCCAAGATCCGGGAGTTTTGCGACATCTTCCCGAACCGGATCCGCGACTATGAGCGATTGCTCGAAGATAACCGGGTGTTTCTCAATCGCACGAAGGGGATCGGCGTGATCTCTGCAGAGGATGGCATCGATCTCGGCCTCAGCGGCCCGAACCTGCGTGCTTCCGGTGTCGACTGGGACATCCGCCGCGACGAGCCCTACGAGATCTATGACAGGCTGGCGTTCAACGTCATCACCCGTGACGAGGGCGATTGCTATGCACGCTGGCGATGCCGCGTCGATGAGATGCGCGAGAGCATAAGGATCATCGAACAATGCATCGACCAGATGCCTGAGGGGCCGTTCCAGATCGACATGCCGACCATCGCCTTCCCGCTGGACAAGGATCGGGTGCACTGCTCGATGGAGGCGCTGATCCAGCATTTCGACCTGTCGGCCTACGGCTTCAAGGTGCCGAAGGGCGAGGTCTATTCGGCGATCGAGGCGCCAAAGGGCGAGCTTGGCTTTTACATCATCAGCGACGGGTCGCCAAAACCGTTCCGCATGAAGGTGCGGGCACCCTCGTTCGTCAACCTTCAGGCCCTCTTCGGAGTCACCAACGCCCGCTATTTGGCGGACATGATCGCTGTGCTCGGCAGCCTCGACCCTGTGATGGCGGAGGTGGACAAGTAGCAAGGATTTGAATGCGATGACCATGCGCGAAAAGATCGAAGAGGCGGCGGCGCGGTATCCCGACCAGCGCTCTGCGATCATGCCCGCGCTCCTGATCGCGCAGGAAGAACACGGCCATCTGCCTGGGCCAGTGTTGGAAGAGGTCGCCGACATTCTCGGAGTCGAGCGGATCTGGGTCTACGAGTTGGCGACCTTCTATACCCTCTTCCATACCGAACCGGTGGGGATGTTCCACCTGCAGCTCTGTAACAATGTTTCCTGCATGCTGTGCGGATCGGAGGACCTGTTAGACCATCTGGAAACAGTGCTGGAGATCAGGAAAGGCGGCACCACTCCGGACGGGCTGTTCACGCTTTCTACGGTCGAATGCCTCGGCGCCTGCGAGATGGCTCCGGTGATGCAAGTCGGCGACGATTACCACGCCCACCTTGATGTGACGCGGATAAACGCATTGTTGGACAGCCTGCGGGCGATAGCGGGAGCCGCAAGCGTCGAGCACGCCTCTGCGCGGCTGCCGGGGGAGTAGCGCCATGTTCGAGCCAATTCTTCTCAAAAATGTCGATGTGGCGGATGGTCATTTGGTGTCGACCTACGAGGCCGGAGGCGGCTATCAGGCGCTGGCGAAGACCCTGCGCGAGTACACGCCCGACGAGGTTATCGACCTCGTCAAACGGTCCAACCTGCGCGGTCGCGGCGGTGCCGGATTCCCAACGGGCATGAAATGGGGTTTCGTGCCGAAGCGCACGGGCAAGCCGACATATCTGTGCTGCAACGCCGATGAGGGCGAACCGGGCACGTTCAAGGACCGGATCATCATGGAGCGCGACCCGCATCAACTGATCGAGGGGCTGGCGGTAAGTGCCTACGCGATTGGGGCCGAAACCGCCTATGTCTACATTCGCGGAGAATATGTGACGGCGATCCGCCGTCTGGAGCAAGCGATCGCGGAGGCCCACGCAAAGGGCTATCTCGGAAAGCGCATTCTGGGCTCGGATTTCAATTTCGCGGTACACATCCACTGCGGCGCCGGCGCCTATATCTGCGGCGAGGAGACTGCGATGCTCGAGTCGCTCGAGGGCAAGCGGGCGCAGCCGCGATTGAAACCTCCGTTTCCGGCCGTGGCCGGGCTCTACGCCAGCCCGACTGTGATCAACAATGTCGAGACGCTGGCCTGCGTGCCGCATATCGTGGCGCGGGGCGCGGACTGGTTCCGCGGCATCGGCCCGGACAAGAGCCCCGGCCCGAAGCTCTACTGCCTCAGCGGACAGGTGCGCAAACCCGGCCTCTACGAGTTGCCGATGGGCATACCGCTGCGCGAGCTGGTCGAAGAACATGCCGGCGGGACCTTGCAGGGACGCAAGATCAAGGCAGTGATCCCGGGCGGGGTCTCAGCGCCGGTCATCCCGGAGCACGGGCTGGAGGTGAGGATGGATTTCGACTCGCTGGCTGCCGCCGGCTCGATGCTCGGTTCAGCTGGCGTTATCGTAATCGACGATAGCACCTGCATGGTCAAGGTCGCCACCAGGATTGTCGAGTTCTTCCACCACGAGTCCTGCGGCAAGTGCACGCCCTGCCGGGAAGGATTGAACTGGGTCGTGAAAGTCCTGCGCCGGGTTGAAGGCGGCGAAGGTGCTGCCGGCGATCTGGAGCAACTGGAGATGCTCTGCAAGGGCATTTTCGGCAATACGTTTTGTGCCTTGGGTGATGGTGCAGCGATGGGATTGCGGGCAGCACTCACGCATTTCCGAGATGAATTCGTCGCCCATGTCGAGGAGCGGAGGTGCCCGTTTCACTGAAGGAGTGTGCTTGATCAGGGTTGTGAGGAAACCATGCTTAAAGTCACGATCGATGGACAAACGCTGGAAGTTGAGGCTGGCTCAACAGTGTTGCAGGCCGCCCGGCATTTGGGCATCGATATTCCGACCTTCTGCTATCTGAAGCGTCTGCCGCCGCTGGCCTCCTGCCGCATGTGTCTGGTGGAGATCGAGGGCCTGCGGCGGCTGCAGCCGTCCTGCGCTACTGCGGTCACCGATGGCATGGTCGTGCGGACGAATACGCCTCTGATCGAGGAAACGCGCTCTTCCATGCTCGACATGCTGCTCGCCAATCACCCCCTCGACTGCCCGATCTGCGACAAGGGCGGCGAATGCGAGCTTCAGAACATGGTAATGGCCTATGGGCCCCGCGAAAGCCAGTTCCGCGATGACAAACGTGTGTTCCACTCCGAGGACATTCGCCTCAGCCCGGTTATCATCATGAACGTCAACCGCTGCATCCAATGCCAGCGCTGCGTCCGGATGTGCGAGGAGGTCGTCGGCGCGGTGGCGCTGGGTACCGTCGAGAAAGGCATGGATACCGCCGTCACCGGCTTCGAGGGCAGTCTGGCGAGTTGCGACCAGTGCGGCAATTGCGTCGAGGTCTGCCCGGTCGGCGCGCTGATGAGCTTCCCCTACCGCTACAAGGCGCGCCCCTGGGATCTCGTGGAGACCGACACGATCTGCCCGCATTGTGGCACCGGTTGCCAGCTGACAGTTGGCACGCGCAAGGGCGAGTTCATGCGGGTGCGCTCGAAGTGGGACGAAGGTGTCAACCACGAAACTCTCTGCGTGCGAGGACGCTTCGGCCTCGATTTCGTTGCAAGCCGGGACCGGATCAAGCAGCCAATGATCCGTCAGGATGGCGCCCTGGTCCCGGTTTCCTGGGACGAAGCGGGGGATTATCTGCGCCGGCGACTGTTGGCTGTCGAGAGCAAGGAGGCCGGCGGGCTGGTCTCGCCTCGCCTGCCCAATGAGGTGCTTTATCAGTTCCAGAAGCTGATGCGAACAGTATTCCGGACCAACAACATTGATTGTTCGTCACGCTGGGCCGCGCCCTTCGATACGCTCGGCCCGCTATTGGGAACTTTCTACAGCCGCACACCGCTGGCCGACGTAATCGGCAACGACTGCGTGCTCGTCGTCGGCGGCAACGTGACCGAGGAGAATCCCGTGTCCGAATACCTGCTGCGAGACGCCGCGCGGCGGCGGCAGGCCGGATTGCTGATGCTTTCGGCGCGGCCCTCGCGCCTGGACGCCGATGCCAGGGTGGTGGTACGCGTGCCGCCGGGCGGAGAAGAGGCAAGCCTTGCGGCGGTGGTAGCCGCGCTCATGGCGGTGGCCCGTCAGACCTTGCCGGGCGACGCATTTGCGGACATCGGGGCGATGGTCGGCAGGCCGGCAACGGGCACCGGCAGCGACGGGCCGGATCGTCTGGCCACCGCGCTCAAGGAAGCCCGTAGCGTCACCGTGCTTGTCAGCGTCGACCTCCTGAGATCACCCGAAGCGCGCGCGACGCTGCTGCAGCTCTACAACCTGCTGCAGGTTCTCCGCCTGCTAGGCAAAGGCCCGGCGATGCAATTTCTCTTCGACCGTGCCAACCAGCTGGGAGCCTGGGACATGGGGGCCTTGCCGGCGGCTCTGCCGGGGCTGCGGGCAGTCGCCGATGACGCGGCGCGCGCAGCTCTTGCACGAAACTGGGGCGCCCAAATCCCGTCTGAACCCGGCGCGAATCTCGATGCCATGCTGGAGCTCTGCGTCGGTGGCCGGATGGGCGCGCTCTACATCGTCGGAACCGACCCCCTGATCGCCTATCCCGACCGGAACTTTGTGACGTCGGCGCTTGGCGCAGTTGATCTCCTGATCGTGCAGGACGCGTTCCTCACGGATACGGCGGGCATGGCCGAGGTCGTCTTGCCCGCGGCGGGATACGGCGAGGAATCCGGAACGTTCACCAACAACGAGGGCCGGATCCAGAATGTTCGCAAATTCCGTGAGCCCGTCTTCGACGCGCGAGGCAATCTGGCGATTATCGACTTCGTCGCCGCGCTACGCAGCCAGGCGTTGCCGCCATCGACGCGAGGCGAAATTTTCGACGAGATTGCCCGGCTGATTCCGGCCTATCAGGGGTTGACGCAGGACGGACTTGGCGGCGACGGCGCATTCACCAGGGCGGTGCCAACACTATCGGCTGGCGTGTTCCTTGCGCCGCCGTCCGCTCCAACAGCAGCCGACCGGCTCATGCTGATCACCGGCGACTGCCTGTTCCACAACGGATATCTTTCCGAACGGTCGGACACGCTGAACACAGTCGCGAACGATCCCTATGTCGCGATGAGCGCGCAGGATACTGCGGAGCTTGGCCTTTCGGATGGCGATCAGGTAATCGTGCGTTCCGGCCAGGGCGAACTGTCGGCGCAGCTCAAGGTCGACAGGCGGTTTCCCAAGGGCCTCGTCTTCGTTCCGGAAAACTATAGAGCCTTGCGTCTCAACAGCCTGCTGCGGCGGGGCGAATATCCATGCGTGGTGGAAGTCCAGAAGGCGCATGCCACTCCTGAGGTCGCCCCCCCAGGCCGGATCTGGCGCGGGGTTTGAGGATTTGGGATCGGGGGCACCGCAAGACTCCGTGGCAAGCTTCCCGCCCCAGCGTCATTACATCGAGTGGGCGGCGTCAGTGATACCTGGTACCGCATATGTAATCCTGCAGCTCCTGCTCTGTACGCTGCGCTTCGTCGAGCCTGTGCTTAACCACATCTCCGATGCTGACCACGCCGACAACGTTGCCTCCATCCGTGACCAACACATGGCGCGTACGCCGCTGGGTCATGATCCCCATCGCGACGGGTAGCAGATCTTGTGTCGAACACGTCGCGACATTGCGGTTCATGATGTCCGCGACCCGCATCGCCGCTGCCGCGGCCCCGTATTCCGCCACCGCATTGCAGCAATCCCGCTCCGACACTGTACCGAGGTATTTGCTGTTTGATCGGCTCACGACGACGAAGCCGATATTGTTGTCTCGAAACAACCTCAGTACCTCCACCATCGTCTGATCGGGGGCGACTGCGATGACACCGACACCCTTGTTCTTCATGATTTCACCGACAAACATCTGAGCCTCCTGTTCGAGCGCTTCGGTTTGATGGCTGGCGCTTTCATGTTCGCCGGATATTCCGCCACCAGTTGTAGCCGTGCGTCTCTTTCGTCTCGACGAGTACGTCCTTCTTCGTATTCAGGCGCGCGGCGACCACGCCACCGCCGGTTGCCGCCTTACCCGGCTTGGCGAGCAGATCGTCGCGCCCGATCACCAGGTCAGCAGAGGAAAAACTGGAAAATTCGTATTGTTGCCCAAGCGCGATTGCATCCGCCGGGCAGGCGTCCTCGCACAACCCGCAGAACAGGCAGCGGGCTGTGTCGATTTCAAATTTCGCCGGGTGCCGGCTGCCCTTCTCGTCCTCGTACGGGACGACTTCGATACAGTCGCAGGGACAGATCCGCGCGCAGAGTTCGCAGGCCACGCACTTGATCTCGCCCTCTTCATCACGCTTCAGAAAATGATGTCCGCGGTAACGCGAGTAGGGTAGCCATTTTTCGTTGTCCGGATATTGCATGGTCACGGATTTGGAGAACAGATATCCGAAGGTCAGAGCCAAGGCATTCGCCAGATCGGCGAAGAACGCCCAGCCAACCCATGTTCCAACTCTGTCCTGCGCGCGCGACATCGCCGCCTCGCTACGGGGCCGTTACGACCCCTAAAAGTACACCGGTTATAATTATGTTCGCCATCGACAGAGGAAGCAAGACCTTCCATCCGATCGCCATCAACTGATCGTAGCGGTAGCGGGGGAAAGTGAAGCGGAACCAAATAAACACATAGACGAAGAACGCGACCTTGAGAGCAAACCACAGGAGCGGTGGCAAGGGAATCAGAACACCGTTCCAACCGCCGAAGAACAGGATCACCACCAAGACCGACACAAGCAATACGATGGCATATTCGCTGACCATAAAGAAGGCAAAGCGGATACCGCTGTATTCGGTATGGAACCCGGCCCCTAGATCCCCTTCCGCTTCCGCCAGGTCGAAGGGAATGCGCTGCGCTTCGGCCAATCCGGCGACGAAGAACACCAAGAACCCGACCGGTTGGTAGACGATGTTCCAGACATCGGCCTGCGCCCGCACGATCTCGAGAAGGCTCATGGACTGCGCCAGCATGACCACGCCGATGACCGCGAACCCCATCGGGATTTCGTAGCTGATCATCTGGGCGCAGGTTCTGAGGCTGCCCAGGACAGCGTATTTGCTGTTGGAGGCCCAGCCGCCAAAGATGACGCCATAGACCTCGATCCCGATCACCGAGAAAACGAAAAGGAGCGCCACATTCATGTTGGAGACGTAGAGCGTGATCCCGTGGCCGAGGACCGAGACAGTTTCGCCGAAGGGGATCGCGACGAACACCACAAAGGGCGGAGCGAGCGCCAGGATTGGCGCCAGTTTGAACAGGAACCGGTCGGCCTCGGCCGGGATGTGATCCTCTTTCGTCAGGAGCTTGATTCCGTCCGCCACCGGCTGCAACAGCCCGTGCCATCCCACGCGCATCGGCCCCATCCGCTGCTGGATGTGCCCGGCGACCTTGCGTTCCAGCCAGGTGAGCGGCAATGGTAGCAACAGCAGGATCGCAATCAGGAACGCGACCTTCAAGAGGATTAGGCCAAGGGCGACGATAAGTTCCATCATCCGGACTACTTATTCATCGGGTTGAAGCGCGCGACCGGGCTTTGGCTCCGCTCGACAATGAGCACGGCGCACACTTGTCAGATTACATGGTACAACGGCGACGCACCTCACACAATGCCGTCGCCGTTATGCCGTCGCTCGACCCGTTACCAACAAAAAGCCCACCGTGTTGGCGGGCTATTTGTTTGGTTGCGGGGCCTGAAAACGCAGAAACTTGCAAAAATCGCGGAGATTCGAGGGTACTGAACGTAAGCGGTTTTTATGGAAGTTCGATTTCGCCATCCACCACGTGGTTGAGGCCGGTGCCTTCCGCCGTCAGCGTCACGCGGACCTTCAGCTTCTTGCCGCCGGACTTCCCTTCGCGCACTGTCTCCTCGATCTTGCGCTGCGAGGTGACGCCGACTTCCTTCAGGAACTTGCGAATCGACATATTGAAGGCGTCTTCGCTCATGACGGAACTCCTGTGTGCCCGGAAGGGATTATAGGGGAAGGCAAGTCGGCAAGGAAGCAGAACGGTGACGCGCGATCGCACCTAATCTCAAATGCACTCTCGTGATGCAGCGGAACCCGAGATGGGAAGTTGAGATATCGACCGGCTGGGCCACCGCAGTGGGGCGACAGCCCTGGCCAAAGAACAAAGCTCCGCGACGCGTTTGGCTAGGCAGTTCTTCAGAAACGGCAAAGCCCCGTCAGCTTGCCGAGCAGGTCTTTGGGGCCTGGGAATATTGGTTGCGGGGGCTCGCAACCAACGATTCCTGCGATTGGTCGAGAGGGCTATCCCAAAGCTGGCCGCATGATACTGACGCGGTTTAGAGCGGGCGTCTCGGCCACTAGTTCGACGATGAATTTTGCTGATAAGCCTGTGTGGCCTCTTCCGGCGTGCCCAACGTTTGAACGGGATAGCCGCCAAGAGAGAAGCTCAACTTGCTCGACAGCTTCGGCCGACGATCCAGGCTTCAACGCCCCGATCTACGCCAAGTTCTTCGACGACGAGGAAGGCGACACCTTCTCGCTGATCTGGTCCCGCCCCAACGGGCGGCGCGGCGACTACGACCCGCGCGAGGCCCAACCTTCCGGCCGGGGCCTGCCGGTACAGGGACTTCTTAAGCCATGACAGACAACAAAGCCACGCGCCGGTTCCATCAGAAATCTAGTCAAAACGCCGTAGGGCGACTATTGTAGTTGAAACGCTTTTGACACAAATTCAGCTTACAAAACACGGAACGTTCTGGCTTAATTTCATCAAGACCTTAAGAATACTTGCTCGCCGTGCCATCCTATTTTTAGCGTACTCGGTGGCCCCTGCTTAGTCGATCGACCGAGTTGTTGTATCGATACTTCACAGGGGGCACGCAAATGGCCTCATGAGCCGTACAGCTCCGGATCTGGCGAGATGTTGGTTTGCCCCCTGCATGACTGCTCACCGAAGTGCTATTTAAATTTTCATTCGTATCAAGAGAGAACTCTCGAAGGAAAGGAATTATGACTAGCGACCTCGCCGAGCGGTCTTTGCGGTCTTACTCCTTCGGGCCGTTCATGCTGATTCCCGAACGCCAACTGCTCTTGCAAGGCGAGGCGCCCGTTCGGATCGGAGGCCGCGCGCTGGACATCCTGACGGCACTAGTCGAGCGGCCTGGCGAACCAGTAAGCAAACGCGAGTTAATGGCTCGCGCTTGGCCAAACATCATCGTTGACGAAGGTAACCTCAAGGTCAACATGGCGGCGTTGCGGCGAACGCTTGGGGACGGACCTGGCGCCGCGAAATATATCGCGACGGTGACTGGACGCGGATATCAGTTCACTTCTCCAGTCCAGAGACATGGATCATCGGGCCTTGCGGCGCCCTTTCGTTCGCCAACACCACGCAATCACAATTTGCCGATTGCGACGTCGGCGATCTTTGGAAGAGCAGATACGATTGATGCTATTCGACGGGATCTGGGAGAATCCCGCCTGGTGTCGATCGTTGGCGCCGGCGGTATCGGAAAGACGACAGTGGCGCTCGCTGTCGCCGAGCACGAACTTAAGACGTTTAAGGATGGCGTCTGGCTTGTTGATCTGGCGCTTCTGAAGGACCCGGCCCTAACGCCCAACGCCATAGCGACGGCACTCGGCCTGGCGGTCCATTCTATAGACGCCCTTGCCGGCCTATGTGAATCCTTGCGTGATCGCGAGGTGTTGCTCGTGCTCGACAGTTGCGAACACATCATTGACGCTGCGGCGTCCTGCGCAGACCGCCTCCTGGCTGAAGTTGCCGGCGTGAGGATCCTCGCCACCAGCCGTGAACCACTTCGAGTAAAAGGGGAACGCGTGCGAAGGCTTCCGGGACTCGGCGCGCCGCCGCGCTCGTCTCGGCTAAGCGCCGCCGAAGCAATGTCATTCCCTGCCATTGAGCTTTTTGTGGACCGAGCGACCAACAGCTTCGAACTGTTTGAGTTGCATGACGTCGATGCGCCGGCCGCTGCCGAGATATGCTGGAGACTTGATGGTCTGGCGCTTGCAATAGAACTTGCCGCGACACGCATCGATGCATTCGGGGTCGGCGGTCTGTTGAAGCAACTTGACGATCGATTCCGCCTTCTTGTCGGGCGGCGGGCGGGCCCGGAGCGGCATCGCACCCTGATTGAAACGCTCGACTGGAGCTACGGCCTGCTGACGGAAAGCGAGACCGCGCTGCTACGCGCTGTATCCGTTTTCGCAGGTCTTTTCGATATCGAAGGCGCTTCGGCAGTGTCGAACGTCACTCCCGCCGAAACGGCAGATGCCGTGGCACAGCTTGCGGCGAAGTCTTTGCTTGCGTTTGATGTCGACACCGACGGCGTCGCTTATCGCCTCCTTGAGACAACGCGAACGTATTGTCTCGAACGACTGCGGGTCAGCGGCGTGGATCAGATCATTCGCCAACGCCACGCGGAGCATGTGTGCGCGGTGCTCGAGCGGGCCACGGTCGAGTGGGCTGAACGCCCGGCCCGTGAATGGGAAGCCGCCTATGGGCGCGTCCTCGACGATTTGCGCGGCGCACTCACCTGGACAGCTCAGGATGAAGCGAATCGGTCACTGCGCATCCGGCTGACCGTCGCCGGGCTCCTGCTCTGGAACCATCTGTCGCTCACCGAAGAATGCCGCGTTCATGTTTCGCAGGCGATTGAAGAACTTGGCCCGGCGGGACTCGCCGGCAGCGTGTTTGAGATGCAGCTTCAGGTGTGGCTTGGTGGCGCTACCATGTTCACGCAGGGCCTCATACCTCAAGCGAGAGACGCGATGCAACGGGCGTTGGACATCGCCGTTCAGATTGGCGACACAGATTGCCGCGTTCGTTGCCTTCGGTTGATTGGAGTGTTTGAACTTTTCAGCGGCGAGAACGACGCCGCGGTCCGCACGCTTGAGAACTTCGCCTCGGTTGCAGCCACGGAAGTCCCTTCCGCCGTGTTGGAGGCGGAAGTAGCCCTCGGGATCGGCAAACTCTTCATCGGCCAGCTGCACGACGTCCGGCAACGCTTCGAACGTCGTCACCTGCTCAATCTGGAAGACATCAACGATACCCAACGCTTAAGGCGGCACGTGCGATACCTCTCCGATAGGATTGTCGATGTGACGAATCTATTGTCGCATGCACAATGGTTGACGGGTTCGCCGGACACTGCCCTGGACACTGCGCGGGCAACAGTCGACTACGCGTCCAAGACCAAGCATCACCTTTCGTTGGGCAATGCGCTCTCGTGGATCTGTCCGGTATTCTATTGGACAGGACGTTATGAAGAATGTGACCGTTATGTCACCATGCTCGATGACCAGGCTAGGCGGCACGGATTCGACGTCCGGCGCCCGGTCGCCATGTTCTATCGTGCGGCATTGGCATGTGCGCAAAGCGCCGCCCCGGGTGAGGAGGTCGAGAACCTCGAGCGAGCCATTGCGGATTTCCACCGAACGAAGCATTTGGCGCGATTGCCGTTCTACCTGGGCGTCCTCGCGGACTTCCAGGCCAAGCAAGGTCGTCTTGGCGACGCGGAAACCACGATCCGAGCCGCGCTTGACCGAGCAGATGCAAAAAATGACCACTGGTGCCTGCCCGAGGTCTTGCGAGTCCAAGCCTCCATTCTGCTCGCTCAAGGCCAGGCGGACAGGGCGGAGGCGCAACTCATCAAGTCGATGGCGCTTGCGCAGGAAATAGGTGCGTTGTCATGGCGATTGCGTGCAGCCAACGACCTCGCACGACTCTGGCGCGCTGGGTCAAAGGCCGATGGTGCCTACAAGATGCTGTTGCCGATATTCAGCGAATTCATCGAGGGGTTCGAGACACACGACCTTGCCGTTGCCGCTGACCTGCTCGCCTCGCTCACACGCTCCGGAGACAGCCAGGCCACTTTCTCTTAAGAGCCCGCCCGTGATCCGACTTCGAAGCGGCCTGCCTTCGATTCCCTGCTAAAAAATTTCCTCCAGCCCGCGCAAGAGCGGAGCAGCGGCAGGCCTATCGACGCGCAAGCGCTGCAGCGATCGACGGCTCATATTGTCCGTCTATTTGAATGAACAGCATGCGGCACAGTTTGCCAGAGCGGTTCGCCCAAGCATGGTTGGTGCCGCGCTGGATTACGACGCTGTAGGGCTTGAGCGGCACTTCGGAATCGTCGAGCATCAGCGTCATCTCGCCATCGATAACGATGCCATAGTCAACGGCCTCGCTCCGATGCATCATCGGGTGCGGCGAATCCGCCTTTACAGTCAAGCCGCTGGGATCATTGACCTCGTTGAACAGCTCCTTCATCTGCAATGTGCCATCGGCAAGGTATTCGGCGTCTGGCGGCATGTCGACGAAACGGATGCGGGTGCCATGCTTCGGCGGCTGGTGCATCAGCGCACCGGTGGTCGGATCGGCACTATTGTCCACTTGCGCCGGCGTGCCGCGCGTTTCCCAAACCTCATGGAAGATCATCCCGGGAATGGCATTCAATTCGACGACTGTTGGCAGCGGGCCGTCGATCGCGACGATGGACTTGCCATCGGCATCATGTCCGGTGACGACGCGGTGGATTGCTGGAAAGGACATGGATATGCTCCTTGAGGGCAGGCGGCGGTACTTTAGCGCGACATAATAGCGAAGAGAGGTGCGGTATTTCTAGAGCCGCGATACAATGCAGGCGATAGTATCGGCGGTTGCCTTTTCCTTGCCCAGTCATTGAACGTATCGTGAAAGAGCTCTTCGCAGAGCTTCAAGGTATCGGAGATCGAGCGTGAGATTAAGCATGCATTTGCCGTGTTACGCCTCTGGAAGGCGGGTCCCGATCTCGAAAACATGGTGCTAAACGCGAGCATGCCCGACCTCGATCGGACTCAGCACCAACGCGGTGCGGTCTGCCAGATCCCCGATCTGCGCGAGATAGTTCTTATAGTGGTGGGTCTCACGATGTGCTGCGACGGCCGCGCCATCGACATACAGTTCATCGAGAACGTACCGGTCGGGACGAGACTGGTCCTGCCAAATATCCCATCGCAGATTGCCCGGCTCTGCTCGGCAATCCGATGCCATTCCGAGAAGCAGTGCCTGCAGCTTCTCGGCCTTGTCTGGACGAGAGGTGAGGATTGCGGTGATCTTAACGTGCGATGACATGGACGAAGCCTTTCAATCTCCGACATGAGCCACTCAAGGCTACGGCAGTTGATACCCGAGCCCCTGGGTTGGCCAGCGTCCAAAGCGAGCGGAACTGTTGCATTGTCCGCCTGAAATGACCGCCAGGGCGTGGCGAATGGCTCTCGATTAATGCCTTGCGACTTTTCGATCGAGGAAATCGCGGATCAGCGGCGCCATCTCATCCAGCTTGTCTTCAAGGGCGAAATGGCCTGTGTCGAGGAGGTGCATTTCAGCGTGCGGAAGATCACGCAAGTAAGGATGTGCGCCGTCCTCCGGGAAGATCTTGTCGTTCCTGCCCCAGACGATCAGCGTCGGCGGCTTGCGTTCGCGGAAGAAGGCCTGGAACTGCGGGTAGAGCGGGACGTTCGTGCCGTAATCGTGGAAGAGATCGAGCTGGATATCCTTGTTACCCGGCCGGTCGAGCAAGGCCTGATCATGAACCCAGTTGTCGGGGCTGATGCGTGTGAGGTCCTTGACGCCGTCCGTGTACTGGAACTTGGTGGTCTCGAGGACTACCAGATTGGAGAGCGCCTCGCGCTTCTCCTTCGAATCATCGGCCCAGTAGGCCTTGATCGGATCCCAGAACTCGCACAGGCCTTCTTCATAGGCATTGCCGTTCTGGACGATCAACCCGCTCACCCGTTCCGGGTGCTTGAGAGACAGACGGTAGCCGACCGGTGCGCCGTAATCCATGACATACATGGCGTACTTCTTGGCGCCGATCTGGTTCATGAGCGTGTCGACCATGTCTGCGTAACGGGCGAACGTGTAAGCGAACTTGGTGTGATCGGGTGCATCACTCTGACCGAAGCCCGGATAGTCAGGCGCGATGACGTGATAGCGATCCGCGAGCAGCGGAATGAGGTTGCGAAACATGTGCGAGGATGTCGGGAAGCCGTGCAGAAGCAGGACGACCAGCCCATCGGACGGACCGGCTTCACGATAGAACATGTTGATGCCATCGATCTTGGCCGAACGATAGTGCACGGTGACCGACACCTGCTGGGTGATCGCAGCCTGCTTGGGAGGAGCGGCGACGGCTTGGGAAAAGGGAGCAAAGCTGACGGTAGTAAGCACCAGGGAAATGATCAGTCTGTTCATTGTCATCTCCATAATTTATTGCGGCTGAGCGCGAGGCTGATTCAATATTTAGGAGGAAATCTCCTCGCACTGATCCAAGACGGCCGTCTAGCTCCACTCGTCGCGGCACGGAGGCAGTAGTCCGGGTGCCATAGCTACTTTGTCCCAGCCGCAGCGCTAGTGATGAAGTCGACGACAGCCTTGGAATGCGACAGCATCACCGCATGGCTGCTCTGGATTTCGATGACCTTCGCGCCAGCCCTCGCGGCCATGGAGCGCTGTCCGCTAGGTGGAATCATGCGATCCAGCGCGGTCACCATGAAATAGCTCGGCTTCTGCTTCCAAGCTGGGCTGGTTATCTTGGTCTGAATGGCCCCGAGCCCCCAAGGCACCTGAGCTGCAGCCATGAACCGCGTCGTCGAGATATCGACATCGGCGGCAAAGGCGGCGGGAAACTTCGCCGGATCGACGAGGATGAAACCGTCGTTCGGCGGGAGCAGCGGAGCCCCCTCTTCGCCGGGATGTGGTGCAGTTGCCAGATCGAATACCGATTCTCCCGCCGCCGGCGCAAAGGCGGCGATGTAGACAAGGCTCCTGACCTTCGCGTCGCCACCCACCTCGGTGATTACGGCCCCGCCATAGGAGTGGCCGACAAGCACCACTGGATGCGTGGCACTGGCGATGACCTCCTTGGTCGCCGCGACATCACCATCCAAGGTGATCGTGGGATTCTGCACAACCAGGACTTCATATCCGTCCGCTGACAGCATGTTGTAGACAAGCTCCCAGCCGGAGGCGTCGACGAACGCTCCATGCACAAGAACGATCGAGACTGGCTTCTCCGCGGCGGCGGAGGCGACCGGAGCAAAAGCAATCATGGCAGCGAGTAATCTCCAAACTGACCGTTTCATTAGTGTCTCCATCAATCTCTGAGCTGCGCCTAGCCGGCCGCGGCGAGGAGCTTTTCGACTGTCTTGTCAGTGCTCCACACGCCGTTGGCCATGAAGCGGTAGGTGATGGCGCGGCGAGATAGCCATCGCCGTCGGGCAGCTGCGGGAGGGCAAGGCGGCACTGCCGTGTCACGCTGCAGCGCGCTTCCGGTCCAATGCAGCGATCAGGGCCGCGGCGATCGGATGATCCGAGCGCGGATTCTGACCGGTGATCAGCTCGCGATCCTCGATCACATAGGGCTCGAAGTCCGGTCCGGTATCCACGATGGCACCGGCAAGGCCCAGCGCGAACGGCATGTCGAAATAGATCTTGGCGTGCAGGATGGTGTCCTCGATCACCTTCTCCTCGGCCTTCTCGAACACCGTCATCCTGTAGCCGGCATATTGCCAACCCTGGGACCATTCCTTCGCCTTTTCGGGATCGCCGGCAATCAGCGCCGCGCGAAACTCGCGCGCATACGGCATCGCCGCGACCGAGGAGATCGGTCCGTGACATAGCATAGCGGTCGGCTTCTCATGCTCGTGGAAATGGCGCAGGATCTCGCCGATTTCCTGGTCCTGCATCAGATCGACGATCGGCGCCTGGCCGCCAGGGATGAAGATGGCAGCATAATTGTCCAGCCCCTCGTCGAGGACCGAGCGCAGGGTACGTGCCTTCATCGATGGGTCGTCCGCGTAGAACACCTTGGCGTGCTCATAGGCGGCCACATCCCCGCCGAAATGTGCGGGGGCATCCGAAGCCTTGTCGATCGTCGGCGGAGTCCCGTCCGGCGTCGCGAGCACCACCTCATAGCCGGCTTCGATCAGGGCCATCGCCGGCACGACCGTCTCATTGAGATACTGGCCGGTGACACCCCAATAGCCGCCTTTTGTCTCGATCCGGGTCGCGTTGGACCCAAGAACCACGACTTTTCCCTTACTCATGACTTCCTCCGTGCCTTGCGTTACGAGTGCAGCGATGGAGTAAGCCTTATACTTTTCTGCTCTGGACGGGGGTTAGGTGCGGTTAAATCCGGTAAGGTGCTTTTGCGGTCCCTGATCCGGTAAGGTCGTTTTATGGTACCGGCGACACACCGCTCAATGTGGCGCGATCCCCAGGAGAAGCCCTCTACGGACGAAATCTATAAAAATGGGGATATTGGTGGCACGACCGCACGTTGATAGCTAATGGGATGCGAGAGCCGAGACGAGGCAGGCCACACCCTATTTCAGAGAGGCGGCAAATGCGTTGCAGACGATCCGGCCCGCGGAATTCCTGACCCGAAACGAGCTGAACATGGGGGATCGGACTCCGGCGTCGTTCGCTGAACGCATGTTGTGACGTTCCCCCAGAAACGCAAAACCCGCCATGAGGCGGGCTTTTTGCGTGTTGTGTTTATGGAAGGTTTGGTTGCGGGGGCAGGATTTGAACCTGCGGCCTTCAGGTTATGAGCCTGACGAGCTACCGGGCTGCTCCACCCCGCGTTATTTTATTCCGGACTGTCTGAGCCCGGGAGCGATGTCAGGCGTAGCCTGACGAGGTGAGGCCGTTAAGAGATGGATCCGGTGGATCGATCTTAGGCCGAACGGGCTGCTCCAGCCCGCGGTATTTATTATAACACGAAAGGCCGCGTTGAGCGGCCCTTTGTTTCGGCTTTGGGCCGTTGGCTTGTGATTGAGAAGATTTTATCAACTGAGTTGCGTTTGGCAGACCTGGCAGCGACCTACTCTCCCGCGTCTTAAGACGAAGTACCATGGGCGCAGGGGCGTTTCACGGCCGTGTTCGGAAAGGGAACGGGTGCAGCCACCCCGCCATAACCACCAGGTCGGCAAAGCGCAACTTGTTGTTTGAGAAGCTGGTACACGAGTGACTAGTGATTAGTGACTAGTCGGTAGTGGTTTGTTTGAACACGTCTTTGAGGCTTGTGATGGAATGGGGGAGTGCAGCGATTTCCCGCTACTCACTACCGCCTATTCACTACTCACTTCATCAG